>JAJRRZ010000092.1 GCA_024279045.1 Alphaproteobacteria bacterium | reverse complement strand
GCGCCCGTTCTATCGCATCGTGGTGGCGGAAAACACCGCACCGCGCGATGGCCGGTTCATCGAGAAGGTGGGCACCTACAACCCGCTGCTGCCGAAGGATCACCCGGAGCGCGTGGTGCTGAACACCGAGCGCATCCAGCATTGGCTGAGCGTTGGCGCCAAGCCCACCGACCGCGTGTTGCGCTTCCTCGATGCTGCCGGGCTGGCCAAGCGTCCGCAACGCAACAACCCGAAGAGGCCCAGCCGGGCGAAAAGGCCCTGGCCCGCAAGGCCGAGAAGGAGGCCAAAGCGGCGGAAGCTGCTGCAGCCGAAGCCGAGGGCGGCGAGGAACAGGCCGCTGAAGCGGAAGGCTGAAGCGCCGTTCCACCCTTCGGGGAAAGACGTGATGATGGCCTGCCGGAGCGCTGGCAATGGCTGACAAGACGAAACTGGTTGTCATGGGCATCATTACCAATGCCCATGGCATCCGTGGCGAGGTGAAGATCAAGAGCTTCACCGAAAACCCGCAAGACATTGCCGCCTATGGCCCGCTGCTGGTGAATGACGGGCCACGCGAGGTGGAGATCCTGCGTCTGCGCCCGGCGAAGGGAACGTTCGTCGCCAAACTGAAGGGCATCGACGACCGCAACGCGGCGGAGGCGTTGAAGGGCTGCAAGCTGAAAATCCCCCGCCAGCGCCTGCCCGAGCCGGACGACGACGAGTTCTATTACGAAGACCTCCTCGGCCTGCGCGTGGAGGACGAGCACGGCCAGCCACTGGGACGCATCAAGGCGGTGCAGAACTTTGGCGCTGGTGATTTGCTGGAAATCCAGCCGAAGAAAGGCGCATCCTTCTATGTGCCTTTCACCCGGCGCGACGTGCCGCATGTGGATCTCGCCGGTGGATTGGTTGTCGTGCGCCTGCCACAGGACGATGACGAGAGTGGTGCTGCCTGATTGGTGAAAGCACCTGCATGGATTCAAATCATGCCGCAAGATACGCCCTTTGCCGCATCGGTGCTGACGCTCTACCCGGAAATGTTTCCCGGGCCACTGGGGCATGCACTGGCGGGCCGGGCGCTGGAGCGGGGCATCTGGCAACTGGATGTGCGCAACATCCGTGATGCCGCCACCGACCGCCACCGCATGGTGGACGACACCCCCGCCGGTGGCGGGCCGGGCATGGTGCTGAAACCGGATGTGCTGGCCCGCGCCATCGACGATGCCCTCCTGCCCGGCGATGCCCGACCGCGGCTGCTGATGAGCCCGCGTGGCGAGCCGCTCACGCAGGCGCTGGTGCGTGAGCTGACGGCGCAGCCGGGGCTGCTGATCGTCTGCGGGCGTTTCGAGGGCGTGGACGAACGCGTCATCGAGGGGCGCAATCTGCGCGAGGTCTCGGTGGGAGATTACATCCTTTCCGGCGGCGAGGTGGCGGCCATGTGCCTGCTCGATGCCGTGGTGCGGCTGTTGCCTGGCGTGATGGGCAAGGCCGAGTCGGGCGAGCACGAGAGCTTCGAGACAGGCCTGCTGGAGCACCCGCACTACACCCGCCCGCGCACATGGGAGGGACGCGAGATTCCGGAAGTGCTGCTGAGTGGCAATCATGCCGAGATCGAACGCTGGCGGCGCGGGCAAGCCGAGCGCCTGACAAGGAAACGCCGCCCCGACCTGTGGCGCAATTGGCAGCGCATGCATGGCGGCGATGACGGCGATTGATATTGCTTTCGTGATGGTTTTTCCGTATGAAGCCGCCTGTTGCCCTGCGCCTACATGGGAAGTGGCATGAAGATCGACATGTCAACGACATGCAGGCCGGAAGGCAACGGCGCTGTCCGGCCATTGAATCGACATGGGCTGCCGCGGCGGCGCACAAGGTTGAAACGGGTGGTGATATTTCGCCACCACAACAAGGAAAAAGCAAAATGCCCAAGCTGAAGAACAAGTCCGCGGCGAAAAAACGCTTTCGCTTCACCGCGAAGGGCAAGGTGCGCGGCACGCAGTCCGGCAAGCAGCACGGCATGATCAAGCGCACCAACAAGCAGATCCGCAACCAGCGCGGCACCACCATCCTGGCCGATGGTGATGCGAAGATCGTGAAGAAGCTCATGCCCTACCGGCTGGGTTCGTAAGGCAGCGCTGGCGCGGCGAAGGTTCTTCGCAGCGAAACATCATCAAGACGTTTTTTCGACCGAGGAGATCTCATCATGGCACGAGCAAAGAAGGGCGGCCCGCGCGCCCGCGAGCGGCACCGCAAGGTCATCGCCAAGGCCAAGGGCTACTATGGCCGGCGCAAAAATGTCTATCGCGTCGCCGTGCAGGCGGTGGAGAAGGCCGGCCAGTATGCCTATCGCGACCGCAAGCGCCGCAAGCGCACCTTCCGGGCGCTGTGGATCCAGCGCATCAATGCCGCCTGCCGCGAGAACGGCATGACCTACTCCCGATTTATCGACGGGCTTGGCAAGGCGGGCATCGAGATCGACCGCAAGATGCTGGCCGACCTGGCCGTGCGCGAGCCGGCGGCCTTCAAGGCGCTGGTGGAAAAGGCGCAAGCCGCGCTGTAAGGCGCATCGAGTGGCGGATTATACCGGCCCTGCTAGGGTCTGGTCTCAATACCTGAGCACTCCCCATGTGCATTTTGGCTGCATATCAGGCGGTTTTTCGTTCTTGCCAATAGCTCCACTATTGCCCGCGAACGAAAAACCGCTGCTATTTTGCCAAAATGCCCATGGAAAGCACTCATTTATTGAGACCAGACCCTTGGCTCCATCCATTGCAGCCCGCCATGCCGTTGCGGCCATGGCGATGGCAAGGCGATGCATGAGGGCTGGCGGGGCCGGTCTCATTTTGCAAGGGGGCTTGCGGGAAGCCCGGTCGCAGGCGGGGCATCCCCTGGCAAGCGGCAATCTCTGGAGATGGGGTCATGAGCAGGCAAGGCGAGCTGGACAAGCTGCAACAGGAGGCGCTGGCAGCCATCGAACAGGCGGCGGATGAACGCGCGCTGGACGAGGTGCGCGTGCGCTTTCTGGGCAAGAAGGGCCTGCTGACGCAGCAGATGAAGGGCCTCGGCCAGCTTGCGCCGGAGCAGCGCAAGGAAATGGGCCAGGCGCTGAATGTCGCCAAGCAGACGTTGCAGCAGGCCATCGAGGCGCGCCGCGCCGAGCTGCAACGCGCCGCTCTGGAGAAGAAGCTCGCCGAGGAGCGCATCGACGTTACCCTGCCCGCCCGGCCAGAAGCACAAGGCGTGGTGCATCCGGTCAGCCACGTGTGGGAAGAGGTGGTGGAGATCTTCGCCGACCTGGGCTTCTCCGTCGCCGAAGGCCCGCATATCGAAACCGACTGGTACAACTTCGAGGCGCTGAACATCCCGCCCGAGCACCCGGCCCGCCAGGAGCACGACACCTTCTATTTCCACCCGCGCGAGGACGGCGAGCGCAAGGTGCTGCGCACGCATACCTCGCCGGTGCAGATCCACACCATGGAGACGCAGGCCCCACCCATTCGCATCATCGCGCCGGGGCGCACCTTCCGCTGCGATTCCGACCAGACCCACACGCCGATGTTCCATCAGGTGGAGGCATTGGTCATCGACCGCGACATCCACATGGGGCACCTGAAGTGGACACTGGAGGAATTCTGCAAGGCCTTCTTCGAGACCGACACGGTGCAGATGCGCTTCCGCGCCTCGCATTTTCCCTTCACCGAGCCGAGCATGGAGGTGGACATCAACTGCACTTGGGAAGGCGGTCAGGTGAAGGTGGGCGAGGGTGATGACTGGCTGGAGATCCTCGGCTCCGGCATGGTGCACCCCAATGTGCTGAAGGCCGGCGGGCTGAACCCGGATGAATGGCAGGGCTATGCCTTCGGCATCGGCATCGACCGGCTGGCGATGCTGAAATACGGCATCCCCGATTTGCGCGCATTCTTCGAGTCGGATCTGCGCTGGCTGCGGCATTATGGTTTTGCGGCGCTGCAGGTGCCGACGCTGTCGGGAGGGCTTTCGGCATGAAGTTCACCATCGGCTGGCTGAAGGATTTTCTGGAAACGGAGGCCTCCATCGACGACATCGTCGATGCCCTCAACCGCATCGGCCTGGAGGTGGAGGAAGTGATCGACCCGGCGGCAAGCTTGGGCAACTTCATCACCGCAAAGATCATTTCCGCCGAACAGCACCCCGATGCCGACAAACTGAAGGTGTGCATGGTGGATACCGGCGCCAGAGGCGAACCGGTGCAGGTGGTGTGTGGCGCGCCCAATGCGCGGGCCGGGCTGGTGGGCGTGTTCGCACCGCCGGGCACACATGTGCCGGGCACCGGGCTTGACCTGAAGGTGGCGAAGGTGCGCGGCGTGGAATCGGCGGGCATGATGTGTTCCGAGCGCGAGCTGGAAATCTCCGATGATCACGACGGCATCATCGAGCTGCCGCAGGACACGCCGCTGGGGAAGCCGGCGGCGGAGGTGCTGGGGCTGGATGATCCGGTCATCGAGATTGCCATCACGCCGAACCGTGGCGATGCGCTGGGGGTATATGGCATTGCCCGCGATATGGCAGCCGCCGGGCTGGGCAGGCTGAAACCCATCGAGGTGCCGGAGATTGCCGGGGAGTACGATTCGCCCATCTCCGTGGCGCTGGACTTCGAGGAGACGCCGCCACCGTGCCCGCATTTCATCGGGCGGCACTTCGGCGGCGTGAAGAACGGCCCATCACCGGCGTGGATGCAGCACCGGCTGCGCGCGGTGGGCGCGCGGCCCATCTCGGCGCTGGTGGATATCACCAACTACATCATGTTCAGCTTCAACCGTCCGCTGCATGTGTTCGACGCAGCGAAGGTACGGGGCGACATCACCGTGCGCGCCGCGCGCAAGGGCGAGAAACTGCTGGCGCTGGACGGCAACACCTACGAGCTGGATGACGGCATGGTGGTGGTGGCCGACGAGGCCGGGCCGGAAGCGCTGGGAGGCATCATCGGCGGCGAGGAATCGGGCTGCACGGAAGACACCACGGAGGTGTTCCTGGAGGTGGCGTATTTCGACCCCATCCGCACCGCCATGACGGGCCGGGCACTGAACATCATGACCGATGCGCGCTATCGCTTCGAGCGCGGGGTGGATCCGGCCTTCCTGCAAGCCGGAGCGCAACTGGCGACGAAGATGATCCTGGAATTGTGCGGCGGGCAATGCTCGCGGCTGGTGGAGGCCGGGCAGCCCGCCGTGCCGCCGCAGGCGCAACGCACCTTCTTCCTGCGGGCGGAGCGGGTGAAGACACTGGGCGGGCTGGATGTGCCGCTACAGAAGCAGGAGGAGATCCTGCGCGCGCTGGGCTTTGCAACGGCCACGTCGGAACAGGGCATTAAGGCGGTGGCGCCCACCTTCCGGCCCGACATCAAGGGCGAGGCCGATCTGGTGGAAGAAATCGTGCGCATCATCGGGCTGGACGAGATCCCTTCCGCGCCGCTGCCGCGCCCGCACGCGGTGGCGCGCCCGGTGCTGACCGATTTGCAACTGAAGCAGGTGCGCGTGCGCCACGGGCTGGCGGCGCGCGGCCTGCTGGAGGCGGTTACCTACTCCTTCCTTCCCAAGCGCCATGCGCAGCTGTTCGGCGGCGGGCAACGGGAACTGGAGCTGGCCAATCCCATCTCCACGGAGCTTTCCGACATGCGCCCCTCGCTGCTGCCGAACCTGATTGCCGCCGCCGGGCGCAACATCGCCCGCGGGCTGGCCAATGTGCGGCTGTTCGAGGTGGGCAGTGTCTATCTTTCCGACGAGCCGGATGGCGAGCGCATCATGGCCGGTGGCATTCGCCAGGGCATGAGCGGGCCGCGACACTGGGCAGCGCAGCCGCGCGCAGTGGATGCCTTCGATGCCAAGGCCGATGCGCTGGCGGTGTTGGCGGCGGCGGGCATGAATGCCGATTCGGTGCAGGTGGATGCCAGTGCCGCGCCGGACTGGTATCATCCGGGCCGCTCCGCGGCGCTGAAGCTGGGACCAAAGAAGGTGCTGGGATATTTCGGCGAGCTGCACCCCGGCGTGTTGCGCGAGATGGGCGTGAAGGGGCCGGTGGCGGCATTCGAGATCTTCCTCGACGAGATCCCGCCGCGCAGGAAGAAGGGCACGGCCAAACCACCGCTGGATGCGCCGGACCTGATGCCGGTGAAGCGCGATCTCGCCTTCGTAGTGAGCGAGGATGTGGCGGCGGCGGACATCGTGCGCGCGGCGAAGGGGGCAGAGAAGAAGCTCATTGCCGATGTGCAGGTGTTCGACGTGTTCGGCGGTGAGCAGGCGGCGGCGCAACTGGGCGAGGGCAAGAAGTCCGTGGCCATCGAGATCACCCTGCAACCGCGCGGAAAAACGCTGACGGACGAGGAGATCGCCGCGGTAATGGACAAGATCGTGGCCGCTGTTGCCAAGGCCACCGGCGCGACACTGCGCGGCTGATCCGCGCAGCTTCTCCGTGGCGCTCCCGTGGCGCTGAAGAGAACGATCAGCGCTCGGTGAGCTTCAGCTCGATGCGACGGTTGCGGGCCTTGGCCTCTTCCGTATCGCGCGGATCGATGGGGTGAAACTGGCCGAAGCCGGTGGCGGCCAGGCGCTCCGCCGGCACGCCGCGGGCGATGAGATAGCGCACCACCGATAGCGCACGGGCGGTGGACAGTTCCCAGTTGGAGGGATATTGCGGCGTGGCAATGGGGTCGGCATCCGTATGGCCGTCCACACGCAGGATCCAGTTGATGTCAGGCGGAATATCACGACTGATCTGCAGCAGCGCCTCGGCTATCTTGTCCAGCTCCCGCTTGCCTTCCTCGGTGAGTTCCGCACTGCCCTTGGGGAAGAGGATTTCGGAGGAAAACACGAAACGATCGCCAACGACGCGGATGTTGGCGCGGCTGGACAGGATGGCGCGCAACCGCCCGAAGAACTCCGAACGATAGCGCGCCAGTTCCTGCACGCGGCGGGCCAGGGCAGCATTGAGCCGCTTGCCGAGGTTGGCGATTTTCACCCGCGCTTCCTTCTCGCGCTGTTCCGAAGCTTCCAGCGCGGCATTGAGCAGCGCCACCTGGCGGCGCAGCGCGGCGATCTGCTGGTTGAGCAGCTCCACCTGCGCCAGCGCCTCGGCGGAAATCTTGCGTTCCTTGTCCAGCTCCGCCCGCAATGCGCCAATGACCGCGCCTTCCTCGCTCTTCGATGACTGCAACCCGGCCAGCGAAGCAGACAGGGCGGCAACATGCCCCTTCTGCTCTTTCAGTTCATCGGTCAACGACAGCAACGTGGCCTGCAGTTCGGCCTTTTTCGCCTTTTCCAGCGACAGCAGCTCGCTCAG
>JAJRRZ010000091.1 GCA_024279045.1 Alphaproteobacteria bacterium | reverse complement strand
TCAGGAAAAATGATGCGTTGTGCCGGCTTGCGGCGGCGCTGCGCCGGCACAACAACATTTTTGCCTGAGGAAAATTGCAAGGCTTTGCGCCATTACGACGCAAAGCCTTGCAATTTCCGCTGCATCAAGTTGCGTATTTTTTCTGTTCATGCATTGCCTTGTGAATAGTGCACGCTCGACGAATGAGCCGATAGAAAATTACAGCCTGTCAAGGGGATGGGAGCGGTTCACGGCCGACTGTCCAACAGCCTGGCAACAAGCGCATCCAACCTCAGGCTGACGCCCTGTTCATGCAAGGCGTCGCGCACCATCCTGCGCGCTCGCTGAAAGCCTGTGTCAGCCGGAATCTCGAGCTGCGCGGTCAAGGCTTCCGCTTCCCGCGCCAGCGACGTGATGCGGCGCATGGTGGCGTTGTCGGCATCAAAGCGTGGAATGTTCAGGTTGAAAAATACCTTGTCGAAATGACGTGCGCCCCACTGGCCGCGTGATTGCATGTGGGCAATGCGCTGGCGCACTTCCTCGCTGTTGAGGAGCGCAACCAGATAATAGCCCTCATCTTCGCTCTGCGGCTCATACCAGTAGAGCATATGATCAAGCACTGTCCGCGTGTCCCTGACCAGGCAACTGGCCGGCCACTGCCCCGCCTTGGCATAAACGACACGCAAGGACGGGATGGGAAACTGGCTGGACAATTTTCCATAGTAGTCCAATTGTTCCGTCAGGCTCAATTGCGTGGATTCACTCCTGTGCGACATCCACAATGCTTCCGCCTTGCGCATCCACTCGTTCAGTCCCGCAAAACCGCGGTTGGCTGCACTTTCGGCATCAAGCACGGCGTGATCTTGCGGATCGACAGGTATGACTCCTTCAAATGGCCGGAAAATGCGCCAGGGCAGAATGCTTTCTCCCAACAGTACGGGCCGCAGAAACTGTTCCTCCACGTTCGCCTCCAGGGCTGGCACAGCTTTCCACGGCTGTTTTTCCTGTGGCGACAACCAGCTTTTCACACGCGGGCGGGCAGCATCCGTGCCCAGGATGCCTTCACCAGCCACACGCTCCACCAGACAAAGCTTGCGGGGCACCAACGTGGCCCCCTGCCGAAAATGCTTTCGGTATGGAGACCCTCCCTCGAATTCGGTGGGTTCTGGCGTGGGCGCATCGGGGGTGGCCTGCAGGTGCTCATCAGCCAGCGCTTCCGGCGCATCACGCATGGGCAGTTGTCCGCAAAATGCCGTTACCCTGTCTGGCGTGGCGCGGGCGGTGGCGCGCTTGCGGCCAAACACCACGCATGACGGCACTGGAAACAATGGTTGCAGGCAACTGTCCATTGTCCAGGCCTCGGTAAATTGCAGCCGCGTGGAGGTAAAGGAGCCGCGCCGGAATTTCTCGTATTGTCCTCGGCTCAACGCGGCCAGCGGCATGACAAAGGCCAGCCGCCCCGCCGGGCGCAAGTAAAGTGCTGTGGCGCGCACCACAAACAGCGCGGCAAGATCATTTTGCGTGGCCAATTTGCCACCTACATAAACGTTTTCTCCACGGGCTATGGCCTTGAAAATCTTCTGTAAACCCTTGCTCATGTGGCGGTAGGCCACCCAGGGCGGATTGCCCACCAGCACGTTGGCCCAGCCACCAGCAGCGGACAACGCCAGCGGACGCGAAAGGTTGCGCGCCACATAGGCCCATACGGTGTCGCGTCCCACACGGCGCAGCCGGTCGAAGACCATGTAAGTGGCGCCCATGTCGGTTATGGCGCGCGTTTCCTCCTCGTTGATGTCGCGCTTGTAATGTTGCTCGACAATGCGTTTGAGCGCCTGTTCCACCTGGCTTCTGTTCCAGCCATTTTCCGTAGCCTGGCGCATTTGCTCTATGGCCTTGTCGAACAAGGCCATATCGCGGCAGAATGTGTCCGGAAAAGCAAGAATTTCCCTGCCCTGTGCGTCGGTTTCACCACCATGGCCCATACCAGCGGGTGGTGGCGGCACCTCGATGATCAACTCCTTGTCTTCGATCATGTCGCCGCCGCGGATGGAAAGCTGCAGGGAATCGCCCAGATACACGGGGATGGATATGCCCCCGGCGCGGCGCGCCAATACTGGCGCGAGGGCCAACAGGTAGGTAACACGGGCGATGATGACAGCGACTGGGTGAATGTCCATGCCCGCCACGTGCGCGCAAGCATGCGCCGCCAGCTCGCCCGGCGCGACTCCGGCATCCTCGGCATCAGCCAGGCAGGCGCGCACGGCATGAAACAGAAAGGTGCCGGAGCCACAGGCAGGATCCAGCACCTTTTGCTCGGCGGGCGAATCCACTATGCGGCGAATGATTTTGGAAGCAAGCCAGTCCGGCGTGTAATATTCGCCCAGGCCATGGCGTTCATCACGGTCGATGAGTGATTCATAAAGCACCTTCAACACGTCGGTTTCCACCTCGCGCAGGCGAAAACGGCGCACATGGTTGAAAATGCGGCGCACCAGTTCATGTCCGGCTGGCGACTGCAGCACCCAGTCGAAAAAATCGCTTTCCACCGCGCCGGAAATGCCACTGGCTGAAAATGCCTCGCCAGAGAGCAGGCGTTCGGGGTCTTCCTCGTGCAATCCCACGACCGCGGTAGCAATGGTCTTGGCGGTGATGACCAGATAGGTATGCTGCAGCCACAGTTCGTCGTTTTGTGCGTCGCGGCCATAGACCAGTTTCAGCAAAGACGCCCAAAGCTGCTGCTTCAGCATCGCTGTGGGGTCGTCCTTCAACTGCCGCCATAGCTCTTCCAGTTTCGTGCGAGCGCGGCGGTAAGCCACGGAATCCTGCCCCAGTTCGGCTTTTATGGTGAGCGCATCCGGTGGCAGGGAGCTTTTCAGCGCCAGCACACTGTCCAGCCAGGCCAGGAATCTTTCACTATCATCGGGGTCCAGCACTTTGCGCCCGATTTCGACCAGCTCGTCGCCTTCCAGCTCAAATGCCATCCACTCAAGGCCATCGCTGGCGATACCCACGAACTTTTCACCCTCGGCCCGTTCGCGCTCCTTCAGATAATCCGGCAGGCGACGGCGCACATCACGCAATTCACGCGAAAGATTGGACTTTGCCTCGAATACCGTGCGTCCAATAAGGGCATCCAATCTGCCACGCACCTCTGGCACCCGGCGTTCGAAATCCAGCTCGTTGATATCAGCGCCGAACTCTTCGACAAGCAACTGCCTGAAGTCGGCTTTCACCTCATCATGGCCTGGGCGCGAAGCAAGATGACGCAGGATATCGAGTGTCGTCTGTTTCATGCGTGTGGTGATTCCGCAGGCATTAAGGCGTTTGCGGCACCATAGATGAAGCCACCTTGTTTCACCACAAAAGAAGGCAATGCACTGTGGGAAACGATTGCTCGGCAGACACAGGAAGAATGCGCCCTCAGCACGGCGCGCACGCAAAGCGCACAGGGCTGTTACTTATGCCCTGTTACTCTGTGTGCTTGTTCCAAACCATATACGTCAATCGACCGGTGTTTCATGCGCTCAGGGCGGCGAGTTTTTCGCGCACGGCCTTCAGGGCTTCTTCGGCCTTCGTGGCGTCGGGGCCGCCGGCCTGGGCGAGGTCGGGGCGGCCACCGCCACCCTTGCCACCTACCACCGCGGCAGCAGCGCGCACCAGATCCACCGCGTTGATGCGGTCCGTCAGATCATCGGTAACGCCGGCAACGATAGCCGCCTTGCCGTCCACCACATCGACGATCACCACCACGCCGGACTTCAGCCGCCCCTTGGCGGCGTCGGCCAGGCCGCGCAGCTCCTTCGGCGCGATGCCCTCCACCTGCTTCAGCAGCACCTTCACGCCGCCGATTTCCTCCACCTCGTCCGCCGCGCCGGTGCCGCCGCCCATGGCCAGCTTCTTCTTCGTCTCAGCCAGCTCGCGCTCCAGCTTGCGGCGCTCTTCCAGCAGGGCGGAGATGCGCCCGGGCACCTGCTCGGGCTTGACCTTGAGCATGGCGGCGGCCTCGTGCAGCAGCTTCTCCTGCTGCTCCAGATATTCCAGCGCCCTGGTGCCGGCCAGCGCCTCGATGCGCCGCACCCCGGCGGCGGAGGCGCTTTCGGACACCACCTTCAGCAGGCCGATGTCGCCGGTGCGGCTGACATGGGTACCGCCGCACAGCTCCATCGAGAAGGTTTCCTTGTTGCCGGTGCCCTCCGGCTGGCGGCCCATGGCCACCACACGCACCTCGTCGTCGTATTTCTCGCCGAACAGGGCCATGGCTCCGGCGGCGCGGGCCTCGTCGATGTTCATCAGGCGGGTGATGACCTCGTCGTTCTGGGCGATGACGCGGTTGACCAGGTCCTCCACCTTGTGCACCTCCTCCGCGCTCATGGCCTTCGGGTGCGCGAAGTCGAAACGCAGGCGGTCGGGCGCCACCAGCGAGCCTTTCTGCATGACATGGGTGCCCAGCACCTGGCGCAAGGCCTCGTGCAGCAGGTGGGTGGCGGAGTGATGGCGGCGGGTGTCGGCGCGCAGGGTGTGATCGACTTCCAGCACCGCCTCCTCGCCAACCTGCAGCGCGCCCTTTTCCAACACGCCCATGTGGGCAAAGATGCCGTCGGCACGCTTTTTCGTGTCGGTTACGCGGAACAGCGCGCCGGAGCGGGTGCGAATGATGCCCTTGTCGCCCACCTGGCCACCGCCTTCCGCATAGAAAGGCGTCTGGTTGAAGACAAGCGCGGCTTCCTCGCCTTCGTGCAGCTCCTCGGCGCGCTCGCCGCCGCGAACAATGGCCCGCAGGGTGGCCTCGGCCTCTTCCGTATCGTAGCCGAGAAACTCCGTTGCGCCCACTTCCTCGCGCAAGGCGAACCATACCGCCTCGTCCTTCTGCTCGCCGGAGCCGGCCCAACTGGCACGCGCGCGGGCGCGCTGCTCCTCCATGGCCGCATCGAAGGCTGCCTTGTCCACGGTGATGCCGCGGGCGCGCAGCACGTCCTCGGTGAGATCCAGCGGGAAGCCGTAGGTATCATAGAGCCTGAAGGCCACCTCGCCGGGGAATACATCGCCCTGTTTCAGGCTGGCGGCGGCTTCCTCCAGCAGCTTCAGGCCGCGCGAGAGGGTCTCGCGGAAGCGGGTTTCCTCCAGCAGCAGCGTGTCCTCGATGAGTTCCTGCGCCTCCTTCAGCTCCGGGTAGGCATCGCCCATCTCGCTGATCAGCGCCGGCACCAGCTTGTGGAACATCGGCTCCTTCACGCCGAGCATCTCGATGTGGCGGATGGCGCGGCGCATGATGCGGCGCAGCACGTAGCCGCGGCCCTCGTTGGAGGGCAGCACGCCATCGGCCACCACGAAGGCGGATGCGCGCAGGTGATCGGCAATGACACGGTGCGAGGCCTTGCGCTCGCCCTCGGCCTTCACGCCCGCGAGATCCTCGATGGCGGCGACGAGATTGCGGAACAGGTCGATCTCGTAATTGTCATGGGTGCCCTGCAATACCGCGGCGATGCGCTCCAGCCCCATGCCGGTGTCGATGGACGGCCTGGGCAGCGGCACGCGCTCGTCGGGGCTGATCTGGTCGTATTGCATGAACACGAGGTTCCAGATCTCCACGAAGCGGTCGCCGTCTTCGTCCGGACTGCCGGGCGGGCCGCCGGGGATGTGCTCGCCATGATCATAGAAGATCTCCGAGCACGGCCCGCACGGGCCGGTGTCGCCCATGGACCAGAAGTTGTCGGAGCCGGCGATGCGGATGATCTTCTCATCAGGCAGACCGGCGATCTTCTTCCACAGCTCGAAGGCTTCGTCATCGTCGATGTAGACGGTAACCAGCAGGCGCTCTTCGGGCAGGGCGAACTCCTTCGTAACGAGGTTCCAGGCCAGCTCGATGGCGCGCTCCTTGAAGTAATCGCCGAAGGAGAAATTGCCCAGCATCTCGAAGAAGGTGTGATGGCGCGCGGTGTAGCCGACGTTGTCCAGGTCGTTGTGCTTGCCGCCGGCGCGCAGGCATTTCTGGGCGGTGGTGGCGGTGCTGTAGGGGCGTGTCTCCAGCCCGGTGAAGACGTTCTTGAACTGCACCATGCCGGCGTTGGTGAACATCAGCGTGGGGTCGTTGCGCGGCACCAGGGGGCTGGACGGCACCACCTCGTGGCCGTGCCGGTGAAAATAATCGAGAAACGCCTTGCGAATGTCATTGACGCCACTGCCCTGCATGGCACGCCTTGCTCCTGCGCTGTTTGCCGTTGTGCATGCGCCCTGCCCTGTTGTGCCGTGAATGGCGCGGGCGCGTTTGTTTCGGCAGTGATATGGCGGTTTCCGGGTGCGCACGCAAGCCTTTTGCCACGAGATGCAACAGCCGGCGGCGGCATGGATGGACAAAAAACACACAACGGCAGACCATCAGCCTGCCCTGCTCTGCTGACGGTCTTTCCAAGGCAGGCGTTACCTGCTTGCCCGCACCCTGCATGGCCGCGGGGATCCTGGCGGTGCCTCTGCCGGAAACATCCCGGTCGGGGCTGCCCCCGACCGGCCATTGCCTGCACTCCTCTGCGCCTGCTGGCAGGGCTGCGGTCAGTCGTCGGCGGCGGGTTCGCCGGGCTTGATGACCTTTTCTGCCACCAGGCCTGCATTGGCGCGGATAGCCTGCTCGATTTCCTCCGCCACTTCAGGGTGTTCGGCAAGAAACTTCTTGGCGTTCTCGCGCCCCTGGCCGATGCGCTGGGAATTGTAGGAATACCACGAGCCGGACTTCTCGACGATGCCGGCGGCGACGCCAAGGTCTAGCAGCTCGCCAGTCTTGGAGATGCCCTCGCCATACATGATGTCGAACTCCACCTGGCGGAACGGCGGGGCAACCTTGTTCTTCACCACCTTCACGCGGGTATGGTTGCCGATGACCTGGTCGCGGTCCTTGATGGCGCCGATGCGGCGAATGTCCAGCCGCACGGAGGCGTAGAACTTCAGGGCGTTGCCGCCGGTGGTGGTTTCCGGGCTGCCGAACATCACGCCGATCTTGTGGCGGATCTGGTTGATGAAGATGACCATGCAGTTCGAGCGCGAGATGGAGGCGGTAAGCTTGCGCAGCGCCTGGCTCATGAGCCGCGCCTGCAGGCCGGGCAGCGAGTCGCCCATTTCGCCCTCCAGCTCGGCCTTGGGCGTGAGGGCGGCGACGGAGTCGATGACCAGCACCTCGATGGCCCCGGAGCGCACCAGCGTGTCGGCAATTTCCAGCGCCTGTTCGCCGGTGTCGGGCTGGGAGATGAGCAGCTCGTCCACATTCACGCCCAGACGCTGGGCATAGACGGGGTCGAGTGCGTGCTCGGCATCGACAAAGGCGCACACGCCGCCCTGCTTCTGGGCCTCGGCCACCACGTGCAGGGCCAGCGTCGTCTTGCCGGAGGATTCCGGCCCGAACACCTCGATGACGCGCCCCTTGGGCAGGCCACCGATGCCCAGCGCGATGTCCAGCCCCAGCGAGCCGGTGGGGATGGCCTCCACCTCGATGGCCTTGTTGTCGCCCAGCTTCATCACCGAGCCCTTGCCGAAGGCCCGCTCGATCTGGCTGAGCGCCGCCTGCAACGCCTTTTGCTTGTCCATGCCGGTCTCTTTGCCTTCCACCAGTTTCAGCTTTGCCTGAGACATTTT
>JAJRRZ010000090.1 GCA_024279045.1 Alphaproteobacteria bacterium | reverse complement strand
GATCAGACCGCCAGCCGCGTTAAAGCGCGCATCTGGCTGCGAACGCACGCCACCGCCAGCCCCGCCCCCGGCATGCGCCTGCACAACCCGGCCAGTGGCGATATCTGGCGCATCGAGACCGTCGCCGATGCTGATGGCCAGCGCCATCACCTCGTCTGCCTGTGCAGTGCAGAGCCGCAATAGTGGCCAGCCCCATGCCTGATCGCACATCGACATCAACAGCGCTGCACCGCGCCTTGCAGGTGCGCCTGGAGCAGTGGCGCGCCCGCCTGCGTGCACAACACCCCGATGCCGCCATCTGGGCCGAGGTCATCGACACCACCCGCGCCGAGCTGCGCCTGCTGCTGCCGGTGCGTCCGCGTCAACAACACGGCAATGCCGAACCGGGGAGCAAGACATCATGACCCTGCATCCCGCCAATGCCCTGCAGAAGGCCATCATCCAGCATCTGCGCGCCGATGCCACCCTCGCCGCCCTGCTGGGTGGCGCGCATGTCTATGACCACGCCCCACGCCGCCAGGCGCCGCCCTACATCACCATTGGAGATATGGAAACTACCGCCTGGGATACCTTCACCGCCCGTGGCCACCAGCACCGCCTCACACTACACGTGTGGACGGAGCACCGGGGCCGCAAGCAGGCCTTCGACATTCTCCACCGGCTCGATGAACTGCTCGACGAAGCCGCTCTGATGCTGGACGGCGGCCATCACCTGGTCAGCCTGCGCACCACCTTCTGGACGGCCCTGCCACATCCGCGCGGCCAGCACACCCGCGGCCTGATCCGCCTGCGCGCCATCACGCACGTCGTGTGAAGACAACAGCGCAACGCCCGCTGCGGAGCACGGCCCTGTCCTCTGCATCCGCCAGTGAAACCGCCATCACCTTCAGGAGTCATCATCCATGCCTGCCCAGAAAGGACGCGACCTGCTGTTGAAAGTGGACAGCGACGGCACCGGCGCCTTCATCACTATCGCCGGGCTGCGCAGCCACCGCCTTGCCTTCGCTACCGGCACCGCGGAGTGCACCAGTCAGCTTTCTCCCGGCCAGTGGCGCGAGCTGCTGGCTGGCGCCGGTGTGCGCCATGCCTCCATTGCCGGCAGCGGCATCTTCAAGGATGACGCCAGCGATGCCGCCATGCGCGAGCTGTTCTTCGCCGACATCATCCGCGACTGGCAGATCATCATCCCCGGATACGGCATCGTGCAGGGGCCGTTTCAGATCACCGCGCTGGAATACACCGGCGAGCACGACGGCGCGCTCACCTTCGAACTGAGCCTGGAATCCGCCGGCCAGCTCACCTTCACTGCGATTTAGAAGATGTGTCGCGTTCTCCCGGCGGGCGTGCTGCCTGCAGAATGTCAATGGCCATGTAGAGCAGGGGGCGCGTGCCAGGCCGCTGCGTGATGATGCCGGCCTGCTCCAGCTTGCCCAGAAGTTGTTGCGCGCCGCGATATGTCAACCCCAGCTCCCGTTGCACCTGCGGTACGGTGGCCACTGGCAATTCGAACAGGCGTTCCACCAGCTTGTGCAGGTTGGCGCTGCGCCCCACTTGCCGAACGCGCTCCATATAATCCGCCTGCAATGCCAGCAATGCGTCGATGCTGCCGGTGATGCGCTTGCAGGAACGCGCCATCATCAATGCCAGAAAGGCGATCCATTCTTCCCATGCCGACTGGCTGGAAACATTAAACATCAGGTTGATGTAACGCTCCTTCTCTTGTTCCAGTTCCGGACTGACATAAAGCATCATGTGCTCCAGCAGCCCCCATTGCCGCGCCAGCAGGGTAATAAGCATGCGCCCCAAGCGGCCATTGCCGTCGGAAAACGGATGAATGGTTTCGAACTGATAATGCACCAGGGCAATGTCGATGATGGCCTGTGTGGCAGAGCGTTGGCGCGGCGCATTGATGAAGCGCTCCAGTGCCGCCATGAGATCCGGCGTTGTCTCCGGCGGGGGTGGTATGAACCGTGCTTGATGACCCACGCCACCAATGTAGTTCTGATCACGCTTGTAAGCCCCGGCCAACCGGTGCGCGCCACGATGGCGTTCCACGCCACGCAGAAGCAGGCCGTGCAATGCGCACAGCAGCCGGTGCGCAATGGGTTGGCCGGCATCCAGTTGCTCCGCGGCATGATGCAAGGCGCGCCGGAAATTGGCCACCTCACGCGTATCGGCCACGCCACTGCCGGGATTGGCCTCTTCCAGCACCAGCTCTTCCAGAGTGGTGTAGGTGCCCTCCATGGCGGAGGTAACCAGCGCCTCCTGTCGCTGCATGGGCTGAATGAGCAGCCACGGATTGGGCAGCCGCCGCGCAGCCCCGCGCAACTCGCCCAAAGCCGTCAGCGCCTCGCCCAGCGGCTCCATCAAGCGCGCCAGGTCAAGCCGGGAAGGCGGCAGCGGATCAGGCAGGAATGCCTTGCTCCCGTCAATCAATGGCACAAGTTGGCCGGCAGGCTTGCGAAATAGTGCCTCGTCCATCACCAAGCCTCTTGCATACAAAAATACACGTCCAGCACAGAAATTATACAAAAATGTCAGTTCTGTAAACTTTTCTGCATGCTGCCCGGCACATGCCCCGTCTTGAGTCATTTTCTCAACCAGCCGTTAACCATAACTTGCATGGTGAAGAAAAAACCGATGTTTCACAGTGTGTTGCTGATACTTGCTGACTCTTCGCACGGAGCTTGAACATGCCGCACAACCCTCATCGTGGCGAGGTGGAAGCCACTTTTGGCGATGCCTGCTATCACCTGCGCCTCACCCTGGGCGCACTGGCCGAGCTGGAAGCCGAACTGGGCGCGGGCAGCCTGCTGGAGCTCATTGAGCGCTTCGAGCAGGGACGCTTCTCCACCCGCGAGATCATTGCCCTCATTGCTGCCGGCCTGCGCGGCGCGGGTCATGACCTGAGCACCGAGCAAGTCGCCCGCCTGCATCACGAACAGGGGGTGCGGGGCTTCGTGCGCATTGCTGGCGAACTGCTCGCAGCCGCCTTTCCCGACAACGGTGAACAGTCATGAGCAAGCCGACAGGGCAGGGCGGTAGCACGGCGCTTCCGCACGCCTTTCCCTTTCGCCAACTGTTCACGCTGGGGGTGCTGCACCTGCGCCTGCGTCCTGAAGACGTATGGAGCCTCACGCCGCGCGAGCTGTTCGCACTGCTGGCTCCGCTGATGCCGCCACTACCGCCTGATCGCGCCACCCTGAACGATCTGTTGCGCCAATACGGCGACGATGTTCCCATCACCTCGCACACCGACAGGGATTGACCCATGCCCACTGAAATGGACGACCTGGAAGAAATCATCATCCCCGTGCGGCTGAACACCAACGCACTGCAACGCGACATGCGCCAGATGCAGCAGCTTTCGCAACGTTTTGCCAGCAGCATGAGCGCCACTTTCGCCGATGCCATCGTCTCGGGCCGCAAGTTTTCCGATGTGCTGCGCGGCTTGGCGCAGCAATTGCTGCGCATCAGCATCAATGCCGCGTTGAAACCCGCCATCGGCGGCCTCACCAATGCCATTGGCAGCGCCTTCGGTGGTCTGCTGGGTGGCATGACAGCGACACCCTTCGCGCGCGGCGGTGTGGTGGGCGTGCCGGCCCTGTTCGCGCATTCGGGGGGACTGGGATTGATGGGCGAGGCCGGGCCGGAGGCCATCATGCCGCTGGCCCGTGGTCCGGATGGCCGCCTTGGCGTGCGTGCCTCAGGTGGTGCTCCGGTAACCATCACCATGAACATCACCACACCTGATGCCGAGAGCTTCCGCCGCAGCCGTGGCCGCATCACCGCCGAGCTGGCCCGCGCCGTCTCCGAAGGACAACGCAACCTGTGAGCAGCATCAATGCTGTGGTTGGGTTGCGGACAAGCCGGATACATGCGCCCTGCAGCGCACAGCCGCACAGGCCACCTGCATTGCCCGCCACATCAGCAACAGACCCACCAGCAGCGCCATGCTCGCATCAAGCCAGGCCACTTGCGTGGCCGCTGCGGCCAGCACGATGAGCGACCCCAGCACATCCGCCTGCAGGTGCCGCCCGTCGGCTATCATTGCCGGCGCGGCGAATTGCTGGCCGGTGCGCACCAGCAATGTGCCCCATGCACCATTCAATACTGTCGCCAGCAGGCTGACCAGCAGGCCCGCATGGTCGAAATCCGCTCCTGCCGCCAGCGCTTCCCCTGCCAGTGCCTGCCATGTCAGCGATACTCCGGCATACATGATGAGTGCTGCCAACAGCAGCGCCGCCAACCGCTCCGCCGCCGCCGGGCGCAATGCTTCGCGCCGCAACAGCAGCGTCAGCACCACCAGCGAGGCTGTGGCGATGTTCAGCAGCTTTTCCAGCGCGTTGGCCTGCATGGCCAGCGATCCGGTCATTTCCGCCGCCTGCCATTTCAGGCCGAACACCGCCACCGCCACGCCCAATGAAACGAAAGCTATGCCACGTAACCGTATCATGAATGCAATTTAGAAGCATTATAAGTTTAAAGTCAAGCCCTGTCCCTTACGCCATGCTGAAACAGATGCATGTTGTTCCGTGGGGGCGGGGCCCTGCCACCATCTGAGTGGATGAAGGACAATGGCACGCATCGCCAATGAACATGTCGTTGCCAGGCACACGGGCAGCGCGCAACATTGCGAGGTTTCCCCATGACCGCCTTTCATGACGTGCGCTTTCCGCTGGACATTTCGCGCCGCGCCCAGGCCGTGGTGCAGCGCCGCACGGAAATCGTCGTGCTCGGTTCCGGGCGGGAGCAGCGCAACGCCCGCTGGCGCGATGCCCGCCGCCGCTGGCAGGTGGGTTACGGCTGCAAGAGCATGGACGACCTGCACGCCGTCATCGCCTTCTTCGAGGCTCGCCGCGGGCGGCTGCACGCCTTCCGTTTCCGAGACTGGGCCGACTGGAAATCCTGCAATCCGCTCTCTACCCCCGCGGCGGACGATCAGCTCATCGCCACCGCCGACGGCAGCACAACCACCTTCCAGCTCGTCAAACGCTATGGCGATGCCGCCGACGCCCACATCCGCCATATCACCCGCCCCGTCTCCGGCACGGTGCGCGTTGCCGTCGATGGTGTGGAGCAGACAACGGGCTTCACGGTCGATCACGCCACCGGCCAGATCAGCTTCGACGCCGCTCCGCCAGTGGGCGCGGTCATTGCCGCCGGATACGAATTCGACGTGCCTGCCCGCTTCGACACCGACGAACTGCGCATCGATCTCGCCGCCTTCAACCACGGTGCCGCGCCGGACATCGACATCATCGAGGTGCTGGAATGAGAGACTTCCCAGCCGCCCTGAAGGCTGCCCTGCAATCAGGCACCACCACCTTGTGCCATTGCTGGCGCATTACCCGTGCCGACGGGCAGGTCATGGGTTTCACTGACCATGATCACGACCTTGCCTTCGATGGCACCACTTTCCGTGCCGCATCCGGCTTCACGGGTTCCGATGCCGAACGCCGGTTGGGGCTGGCCGCCGCCGATACCGAAATCACCGGCGCGCTGTCATCGGACGCCATCACCGAGGCCGACATCGCCGCCGGCAAATACGATGGCGCCGAGATCGAGGTGTGGCTGGTCGACTGGCGCAACGCCGCCGATCCGAACGCCCGCGCGCTGCTGCGCGCCGGACAGCTGGGCCGGGTGCGCCGTGGCGAAATGCACTTCGAGGCCGAGGTGCGCACGCTCGCCAGCCGCTTGCAACAAGTGCGCGGGCGCACCTTCGCGCATGGCTGCGATGCCGAGCTGGGTGATGCCCGCTGTGGTGTGGATCTCTCCGCCCCGGCCTGGAACGGCACCGGCATCATCGTAGCCGTGCATGACGCCACGCTGCGCATCGACGGCCTTGGCGCCTTCGCCGCCGATTTCTTCACTCACGGCACGTGCCGCATAACCTCCGGGGCGGCGGCGGGGTTTGCCGCGCGCATCATTGGCCACCGGTTGCAGGGCGGCACCGCCATCATCACCCTGGCCGACACTCCGCCGGATGTGCTGGCCAGCGGCGATGCCGCCCATCTCGTGGCGGGTTGCGACCGTGCCTTCGCCACCTGCCGCGACAAGTTCGCCAATGCGGTCAACTTCCGCGGCTTTCCGCACATGCCGGGCAATGATTTCGCCATCAGTTATCCCGTGCCGGGCGACGATGGCCTGGATGGCTCCAGCATGAACCGGTGATCACGATGCACGAGATGAACTCGACAGATTATCGCCAGCGTATCGTCGCCGCTGCGCGCGGCTGGCTGGGCACGCCTTATGTGCATCAGGCAAGCTGCAAGGGCGCGGGTTGCGACTGCCTGGGCCTCATCCGTGGTGTCTGGCGAGAGGTCATCGGCCCGGAGCCGGAAGCGCCGCCCCCCTATTCACCGGACTGGGCCGAGGCAGATGGCCGGGAAACCATGCTCGCCGCCGCCATGCGCCATCTGCTGCGCAAGCCGGATGATGCGCCCATCGAGGCGGGTGATGTGCTGCTGTTCCGCTACCGTGCCCACCTGCCGGCCAAACATGCCGGTATCGCCAGCGGCAACGGCATGATGATCCATGCTCAGGAAAAGGCCGGCGTGGTGGAAGTGCCGCTCAGCGGCTGGTGGCTGCGCCATCTGGCGGCGGTGTTTGCCTTTCCGCCAGCACGATGAACGACGTCATGATGCAATCTTTCGGTGGTTTCAGCGCGCTTGCCGGGCTGGGAGGCGCCAGGGGTTCGCCGTGTTCTTCCGCCTCTCGTGCGGCATCGGCAAGGGCTTGCGCGGCATTGTGCAGGGCCTCCGTGATGTCCGTGCCCATGGCCACCACACCGGGCAGGTCGGGAAAGACCACGCCATATGCCCCCTCTTCACCATCGATGAATACGGGATATTGCCGGGTCAGCAACATGTCAGCATTCCTCCCAACCTGCCTTGCGCGCAATGGAGCGCACCACCCCGGGCGACAGTTTGCGATGGCGCGGCATGGTGATGATACCTGCAATCGTGTGATGGCGATAGATGTCATGCGCACTGCCGTGGCGCACCAGTTGCCAGCCGTCCCTTTCCAGCCGGCGTCGTATCTTCTCCCGATCCGTTTCCATCGCATCGCATCCATAACAGGCTGAGGCAAGCATGGCCACCATCGTTCTCTCCACGGTTGGCGCTGCTATCGGCGGTATCTTCGGCCCTGTGGGCGCGCTCGTCGGGCGCGCCATCGGCGGCCTCGCCGGTGCGGCGATCGACAATGCCGCCGTTGCTGCCATTGCGCCATCGCCGACTGTCCATCAGCAAGGCCCGCGCCTGAAGGAACTGTACGTTCAGGCCTCCACCGAGGGCGCACCATTGCCGCGTGTCTATGGCCGCGTGCGCCTGGCCGGGCAGATCATCTGGGCCACGCGGCTGGAAGAAGAAGTGCGCACGGAAACATCCGGTGGGGGCGGCAAGGGTGGCGGTGGCAGCCCGAAGGTAATTACCACCACTTATCACTATTACGCCAATTTCGCGGTGGCCCTGTGCGAAGGGCCCATCGCCCGCATCGAGCGCATCTGGGCCGACGGCAAGCCGTTGAACACCGATGACATCGTGATGCGCTTCTACCCCGGCACCGAGACGCAAGCCCCCGATCCGCTCATCGCCGCGAAGGAAGGCACGGACAATGCCCCGGCCTATCGCGGCGTGGCCTATGTGGTGTTCGAGCGTCTGCCGCTGGAGAACTTCGGCAACCGCATCCCGCAGCTCACCTTCGAGGTGGTGCGCCCCATCGACGACGTCGCCCCCCAGGTATCGGCGATGAACATCATCCCCGGCGCGGGCGAGTTCTTCTGCGATCCGCAGGTGGTGCGCAAGACCGACGTGCCAGGCGGTGAGCAGGCAGAGAATGCCCACGCCAGCGAGCAGCTCAGCGACTGGACACTGGCCATCGACCAGTTGCAGGATGCCGCGCCCAATCTGAAGAAGGCGGCCCTCGTCGTCAGCTGGTTCGGTGATGATCTGCGCTGCGGCAATTGCACCGTTCGCCCGAGGGTGGAAGTGGCAACGAAGGCCACAACACCGGAGCAATGGAGCGTGGCTGGCCTCAGCCGGGTGCAGGCGCAAACGGTTTCCACCGTGGATGGCCGCCCGGCCTATGGCGGCACTCCGTCGGATGCTTCCGTTATCCGTGCCCTGCGCGACCTCGCCGCGCGAGGCCTGGCTCCGGTGCTCTACCCCTTCGTGATGATGGATATCCCCGCCGGCAACACGCTGCCGGATCCCTACACCGGCAATACTGGCCAGCCCGCCTATCCCTGGCGCGGGCGCATCACCTGCGATCCCGCACCGGGGCGTTCCGGCTCGCCGGACAAGACCGCCGCGCTGAACATCCAGCTCGATGCCTTTATCGGCACTGCCCAGCCCGCCGACTTCTCGCTCAATGGCGATGAGGTCATCTACACCGGCCCCGATGAATGGAGCTACCGCCGCTTCATCCTGCATTATGCCCATCTGGCCAAGGCCGCGGGCAACGTCCATGCCTTTCTCATCGGCTCGGAACTGCGCGGGCTGACCTGGCTGCGCGACGGGCCGGGCACCTATCCCTTCGTGCAGGCCCTGAAGACCCTGGCGGCGGACGTGAAGGCCGTGCTCGGCCCAGCGGTGAAGGTCGGCTACGCGGCGGACTGGAGCGAATGGTTCGGCCATCACCCCGCTGACGGCTCCGGCGACGTGTTCTTTCATCTCGACCCGCTGTGGAGCGATGCCAACATCGATTTCATCGGCATCGACAACTACATGCCACTGTCCGACTGGCGCGCCGGCATGGATCATCTCGATGCGAAGGCCGGCGCGAAGAGCATCTACGACACCGACTACCTCAAGGCCAACATCGCCGGTGGCGAAGGCTTCGACTGGTATTACGCCTCCGCTGACGACCGCGCCGCGCAGATCCGCACGCCCATCACCGACGGCGCACACAACAAGCCCTGGGTATTCCGCTACAAGGACATGCTGAGCTGGTGGAGCAACCAGCACTTCGACCGCCCCGGCGGCGTGGAGAAGTCCACGCCAACCGCCTGGCAGCCGCAATCGAAGCCCATCTGGTTCACCGAGATCGGTTGCCCGGCGCTGGACAAGGGGCCGAACCAGCCCAATGTCTTCTTCGATCCCAAGTCGTCGGAAAGCGCCCTGCCGTATTTCTCCACGGGCCGCCGCGACGATGCGGTGCAGAAGGTATACATGCAGGCCCTGCTCGAATACTGGAGCAGCAGCGGAGCGCACAACCCCGTTTCTTCCGTTTATGGCGCACCGATGGTGGATGCCGAGAGCATCTACGCCTGGGCCTGGGATGCCCGGCCCTATCCCTGGTATCCGGCGCTGGCCGATGTCTGGGGCGATACACCACAATACGAATACGGCCACTGGCTCAATGGCAGGCTCGACGCACCATCGTTGCAGAGCATCATCCGCGCCATTCTCGCCGACTGGGACTTTCCGGCAGACAGGCTGGCGCTGGAAGGGCTTGGCGGACAGCTTGCCGGATATGTCATCGACCGCCCCATGAGCGCCCGCGCCGCCATCGATCCACTGGCCGCCGCCTTCGCCTTCGACGCGCTGGAAAGCGCCGGCAAGCTCGCTTTCCGCCGCCGCCAGCGTCGGCCTGTCATCAGCCTCGCGCCTGACGATCTGGCCGACACGGGAGAAGATGCCCCGTTGTTTGAGATAAACCGTGCCGATGATGCGGAGGTGCCAGACGTGCTGGCTTTCTCCTACATGGAGGAAGCCGCCGAGCAGCGCACCGCCAGCATTCGCGTGCGTGCTGCCGCCAATGGAAGTCTGGTGCCCAACAGTGGCCGCGAGCCGATGCTCAACGTGCAATTGCCCGCCGCAGTGCCGCAGTCCGTGGCTGGCGGGTTGGCCACATCATTGTTGCAACAGGCCCGCGGCGAACGCGAAAGACTGCAACTGGCCATGCCGCCGGCAATGCTGGCGCTGGAGCCTGGCGATGTCATTACGTTCTTCGAACCTGCCGGCACGCAGCGGCAATGGCGCATCGAAAGCATCACCGAAGAGGGCATGACACGCAGCATCGAGGCAGTGGCTTTCGATGCCATGCGCTACGAACCGCCGCCCTGGCCACCGCGCCGCTATCAGGCGTTGTTGCGCCAGCCGCTCTCCGCGCCGGAAGTCATGGTGCTGGACATCCCCCGCCTGGCCGACGATCATCATGACGAACGCCCCTATGTGGCGGCGTTCTCCCGTCCCTGGCCCGGTACGGTAGCGGTGCTGAAGGAGCCGTTGTCCGAACAGACGTTGCTCGATGCCCCCGCTACCATCGGCGAGCTGCTGGACGATCTGCCTGCCGCCAACCCGTGGTATTACCAGCGCGGCGCAGGCGTGCGCGTGCGCCTCTACACAGGCCTGCTTGCCTCTGTCAGCGAGGAGGCGCTGTTCGCCGGGGCCAACGCCGCCGTCATTGGCGATGCGGCAACCGGCGTGTGGGAAGTCGTGCAGTTCCGCGATGCCGTGCTGGAGGCCCCCGGCGTGTGGCGCATCTCCATGTTGCTGCGCGGCCAGCGCGGTTCGGAGCCGGAATTGCGCACCTGGCCTGCCGGCAGTCGTTTCGTGCTGCTGAACGCCGCGCTGGAGCAACTGCGCGGCACGGGCATCTCCGACATCGGCCATGACCTGACATTGCGCGCCGGCCCCACCAGCCGCGACACCGGCGATCCCACCTGGCACAGTTTCACCACGCCGTTCACGGGCCGTATCCGGCGCCCGCTGGCGCCGGTGCATCTGCGCCGCCGTATCGAGAGCAGCGGCGACTGGACATTCACCTGGATCCGGCGCTCGCGCATCCCACAGGCTGCCGATGCCTGGGGGCAGGGTGATGTCCCGCTGGCCGAGGCCACGCAACGTTACCGGCTCACCATCGCCAATGCCGCCACGCCCGATACGCCCGTGCGCACCATCGAGACGACCGCGCCGCAAGCCGTCTGGAGCGCCGCCGATCAGGCCGCCGACTTCCCTGCTGGACTGCCCGCGCAACTCATCGTGCGCATCGCTCAGCTCTCCGATCCTTATGGCCCCGGCGCCTGGCTGGAAGAAATCATCACGACGTGAGGAAGCATCGCCATGTCCACCACCCCGAAGCTGAACCTGCCGCTGATTGCCGAAGCTCAGGCCCAGAAGCACGTAACGCACAACGAAGCCCTGGAGCACCTTGATGCATTGGTGCAGGCCACGGTGCTCGATCACGACCTGGCCTCGCCGCCAGCTTCGCCGAATGAGGGCGAAGCCTACATCGTCGCCGCCTCCGCCACTGGCGATTGGAGCGGGCAGGAAAACAGCATCGCTGTGTACCGCAATGGCGGATGGGTGTTTCATGCACCGCAGGAGGGTTGGCGTGTGTGGGTGGCGGATGAAAGTGTGTTGCTGGTCTGGGATGGCGCGGCATGGGGCCTTGCCGTCAATGCCATTACCTCACTCAATCCGGCTGATGGTGGCAAGGTGGGCATCAACACCACCGCTGATGCCACCAACCGCCTGGCCGTGAAGTCCGATGCCGTGCTGTTCTCCCACGACGATGCCTCCGGCACCGGCAGTGGCGATGTGCGTTTCAAGGTCAACAAGGCTGCAGCTTCAAACACCGCCAGCCTGCTGTTTCAAAGCAACTGGTCGGGCCGTGCCGAAATGGGTCTGACGGGGGATGACGATTTCCGCCTCAAGGTTGGCGATGATGGCAACGCGTGGCATGAAGCCATGCTGGTTGACGGCAAAAATGGTTCGATCAGCTTTCCCAATGGCTTTGGTGTGGAGCGGCATCTGCCTGCCAGCGTCGAGATCACTGGCGGCAGCGATTGGTGGGGCCCCGCTGATCATTTCACCCTTGGCTACACATACGGCTCCGGTCTGTCATTGGTTGATAGTCGAATGTATTTCATGCCATTTTTTGTGCCACGCCAGCTGTTGCTACTGGGATGTTTTGTATCGCTTTACACGGCAAGCACCACTGCTGGCGCATTGTTGCGTACAGGTGTCTATCACCTGGGAACGCCAGCTGGTAACAACTGGAACATTGGCAGCCTGGTTGTGGATTTCGGAGCTGCGGACGCTACAACAGCAGACAACAAGATCTTCGACCTGGCTACACCACTGCTGGTGCAGCCTGGGTGGTATGTAACCGCATTTGGTGTTTCTGGAGCTGGCGCACAAGCAATCTACGGCAGGTGGCTCACGCCTGGAACCCAACGTGTTTTCCCATATGGCAATGGCTCCTCGGCTCGTCCGCGTGTGGCAGGGCATTCCCTGTATTTGTATGAAGGGAGCAGCGGCAGCGAAATCAACAATGGCCTGCCCACAACATGGAGCAGAAATCCGGTTAGTGATGCCACCAGCACGAATGCCTTTGTCTACCAAATGGTATTTCCAAAATGGAGGCTGCCATGAGTGAGCGGAAAAGCATTTCTCTTGCACCGGCAGTGTTGGCGCTCATCCGCCGCTTCGAAGGGGTGCGGTTGCGGGCCTATCGCGACAGCGCTGGCGTGTGGACAATAGGCTATGGCCACACATCCATGGCCGGGCCGCCTAAGGTGAAGCCAGGCATGCGCATCACAAGGCGTGAGGCGGAAGAGATCCTGCGCCGCGATGTGGAGAAGTTCGCCCGTGGCGTGGCGCGCGAGATCGGCCCGCAGGCTATGCAGCGCCTGAACGAGAACCAGTTCGGCGCCCTGGTCAGCTTTGCCTTCAACGTGGGGCTTGGAAACTTTCGCCGCTCCTCCGTGCTGCGTGCCGTGAAGGAAGGATGACTGGAAGATGTGTCAGCAAAGCTGATGCTTTGGACAAAGGCGCGCGACAAGAAGACTGGGAGGCTGGTGCGGTTGCGCGGCCTTGTGCGCCGCCGCCGCGCCGAGGGCAGGCTGTTCGCCACGCCCGTGGCAACACCAGCAGGCACGCCTGCGGCAACGCCCCCCACCCCTGCGCAGTCCGTGGATGCTGTGCCATCAATGGAGGTCAACCCAACACAAGGGGCCAGCCCGCCACAAGGGGCCGGACTGCCACCCTCCGGCATTTCCCGCCCCGCTTCCCGCAAGCAGGCCGCCCCTCCGGCGGCCTTTTTCATTGGCCTTGGGGCTGCCATCGCTACATCCACGCTGCTGTGGTGGAAGAGGAGTTGCATCATGCGCACCATTCGTCGCCTGTTCGCGCCACTGAAGGGCTGGCGCACCCTGCTGTTCGCCTTGCTCGTGGCCACCATCGGCGTCGCCGAGGCCACCGACTGGGCGCAGATCGTCCCCGACGGCCCGCGCAAGGGGTTGTGGCTGCTGGGCATCTCACTCGCCATCGCCTTCCTGCGCGTCATTACCACCACCCCCATCGGAAAGGATGACCGCCCATGACCACCCCATCCCGCCAGGGCGATACCCACTGGCACCTCGACAAGCGCGTGCCCGTTGCCCTGCTGCTTGCCATCGTCATTCAGACCGTCGGCGCCGTTTGGTGGGCAGCCTCGCTCTCCGCCCGCGTCGATGCCCTGGAGCGCGCCTGGCTGGAAATGAAGACCCATCAGGGTCGCATCGTCCGGCTGGAAGCCAACCAGACAGCGGTGTATCAGAGGCTTGATCGCATCGAGGCCATCCAGCGGCGCATCGAAACCAAGATCGATCGCCTGCTGCTGGGCCGCAACCGGGGGAGAAACTGATATGGTGGACGCACCAGCCTATGTCTATCGCTGCCGGGTCGAAAAGCCGGAGGATATCTACGACGGCGATACCATCACCGTAACCATCGACCTGGGCTTCAACATCAATTTCGGCGAACTGACATTGCGCCTGCACGGCATCGATGCGCCGGAAGTGCGTGGCGCCGAGAAAGAGGCCGGGCGCAAGAGCCGCGACTGGCTGCGCGAACGGCTCAAGGACAGGGAGTTCATCGTCCAGACCATTCGCGACCGCAAGGGCAAGTATGGCCGCTATCTGGCCATCATCTGGGTCGATGGCGTCAACGTCAACGAGGAAATGGTCGCCCTCGGCCTGGCCGAGAAGAAGGATTACGACCGCCGCCGCAAGAAGAGCAGGGGGAGAAAGGACGCATGAACATCCCCGCCTGGCTGGCCGGGTTGCTCGCCAGACCCCTGGCCGACGCTGCCCTGTCTGTTTTTCGTGCCGCCGAGCGCCGCAAGCTCACCGAAGCCGAGCTGCGCTCCGAATTGCGCAAGACCCTTGCCAGCGCCGCCGAACAGGTTGCCGCTGCCGAATTGGCTGCCCAACGCGATGTCCTGCTGGCCGAGCTGAACGGCGAAAGCCGCCTGCAACGCATCTGGCGTCCGCTGGTGGCTCTGTCCTTCGCTTTCGTCATGCTCTTCTACGCGCTAATTCTGCCAGTCGCCGTGGACTGGTTCGGCCTGCCGCCGGTGCGTATTGGCGATGCACTGCTGGGCTGGATCATGACCTCCGTCAATATTGCCCTGGGAGGGTATATTGGTGGCAGAACCCTGGAAAAGGTTGCCATGCTGCTGCGTCAGCGGTGAATGGCCATGTTGCCAGACGGGACAAAATACCGCATGAGCCGGAAAACGCATCAAAGGAAAGAAGAAGTAGTGGTATTTTTGCCACCTGAATGAAAACCCCATTCATCAGGCGTTCAGGACGTTCGCTGCATAAGGGCATCCATGATTGTCCGTCTGTCATATTGGCCTTTTTTCCTGTGCAGGGCTGTATTGTCCGCATTGCTGGTGGTGGCGCTGTCTTTCATGATCGCCACGCCAATGACGCACGCGGCCGTGCCTGCCAGTGCCTTGCTGCCGGAAATCAAGCTGGCGGCACAGCCTCCGCTGTTTGCCGCGCAATACAACGCTCCCCCGCGCCGCCCGCCATTCATGCGCCCGCCCCGGGCTTTGCCTCCCGTGCTGCGGGGGCGCCCTCGTCCTCCCGTGGCGCCACGCCGTGGCCAGAGGGCGCGTCCCGCCATCCCCCCTTCCGAAGCCTTGCGCCTGGCCCAGCGACGCTGGCCGAGCAGCATTGGCCTGTCCGTGCGCTTGCTCCGGCGCCACCCCCCCGTTTATGCTGTCAAGCTGAAAACCGGAGGTCGCGTCGTTCAGGTGCTGGTCGATGCATCCACCGGCAGGGTGATGCAATAAGTGCGCCACAGGGGAGGGCATGAACATGCGCATTCTGGTGGTGGAAGATGATCCCGACCTCAATCGTCAATTGAAAGAGGCGCTGGAACAGTCCGGCTATGTTGTCGATACCGCTTTCGACGGCGAAGAAGGCCATTTTCTGGGCGATACCGAACCATACGATGCCGTGGTGCTGGATCTTGGCCTGCCGGGCAGGGATGGTGTTAGCGTGTTGAAGGGTTGGCGCGCCGCCGGACGCGACATGCCGGTGCTAATCCTCACCGCCCGCGACCGCTGGAGCGACAAGGTGGAAGGATTCGATGCCGGCGCCGACGATTACGTCGCCAAACCCTTTCACATGGCCGAGCTGTTGGCCCGCCTGCGCGCCCTGCTGCGCCGCGCCAGCGGCCACGCCAGCAGTGAGATTGCCTGTGGTCCGCTGCTGCTGGACACCAGCGCCGCGCGCATCATGAAAGATGGCATACCCCTGAAGCTCACACCGATGGAATATCGTCTGCTGGCCTACATGATGCACCATCAGGGCGAGGTCATCTCCCGCACGCGCCTGACCGAGCATCTCTACGATCAGGACTTCGATCGTGATTCCAACACCATCGAGGTCATGATAGGCCGCGTGCGCAAGAAGATCGGCAAGGATCTGCTGCAGACCGTGCGTGGCCTGGGTTATCGTCTGGGGCCATCGGAAGACAGCGGTTGACGGCATGCCGCGCAGGCTGGCCAGTCGTTTCTTGATTTCATGGCGGGAGGGATGAGGGCGTGTTTGGCAAGATGGCGTCGCGATCTCTGGCGCGCCGGCTGGTGGTCTCCTCGCTGATATCGGCGGGTATCCTGCTGGTCATTGCCGGAACGCTGCTCTACTGGATGTTCAGCGTAACGCTGGAGCGTCAGTTCGACGCCCGCCTGGAGGCTCTCATGAACGGCTTGCTGGCCAATGTCGAACAGGCCGACAATGGCGGCATCTACCTCTCCCGCGATCTCGGCGATCCGCTGTTCCGGCTGCCCGCCTCTGGCTGGTATTGGCAGATCACTCCCGTCTCCCGCCCCGATTTGCCCACGCTGGCATCTCCTTCACTGCTGGAGAAACGCTTCGACATCCACCGCCTGGGGCGCCAACCTCGCCAGGCAGACAGCATCTTGCGTCTCAGCATGGTTGGGCCGCATGGCCGCTCCATCCGTCTGCTGGAGCAGCGTTTGTCCCTGTTCGGTGATGCCAATGTCTATTCCGTTCTCGTAAGCGGCGACATCGGCGCCCTGCATTCGGAACTGGCCACCTTTGGCGGTGTCATCGTGCTGATGTTCACGCTGTTCGGCATTGGTCTGGCGCTTTTCATTTTCCTGCAGGTGCGCTACGGTCTTCGTCCCCTGAAGCTTCTGCATGATGAAATCGCCGACGTGCGCGACGGGCGCCGCAAATACCTGACCGGCGATTTTCCCGAAGAGATCCGGCCATTGGTGGCTGAACTCAACAAGCTTATCCGCGCCAACCGCGATGTTGTGGAGCGTGCCCGCACCCAGGTAGGCAATCTGGCTCATGCCCTGAAGACACCGCTTGCGGTGCTACTGAACGAGGCCGCCAGCCGCAGCGCAAGGAAGGATGATCAATTCGCCCGCCTGGTGAGCGAGCAGGCCAGCAGCATGCGGCAGCATGTGGAGATATGTCTGGAACGTGCCCGCCGCGCCGCCCTGGCTGGCACCCTGGGGGTCTCCACGGCTGTGCAGTCCACGTTGAATCCCATTGTCAATGCTCTGCGCCGCATCTATCACGAGCGCCAGGTTACCGTGGCGGTGGACTGCCCCGCTGACCTGCGCTTCCGCGGTGAAAAGCAGGATCTTGAAGAAATGCTCGGCAACTTGCTCGACAATGCCTTCAAGTATGGTGGTTCGAAGGTCTGCATTCGTTGCCGCCTGCATGCCGAGCAGAAAGAGATGATGGAGCTGATCATCGAGGATGATGGCCCCGGTCTGACGCCGGAACAGCGCCGCCAGGCCCTGCAGCGCGGCCAGCGCCTGGACGAAACCAGGCCGGGTTCAGGCTTGGGGTTGTCGATCGTCAAGGAGTTGGCGGAGATGTATCATGGCGGGTTGGAAATTGGCGAAAGTGGACTGGGAGGCGTAAAGGTGGTATTGCGGTTGCCTGCCTCGAAGGAGCATTCCCCGGACGCATCATCTGCTGCCTGAATCCGGCTGGTTCAACCCCGTATCTGCGTGCTTGGGGCATATGATAGCCCCGCATTACCACCTGCCGCCGCCTTTTCTGTGCAATGGGAATCTTTGTGGCGTTCAGGTGTGATAAAGGCATTGCATCTCTTTTGCGTAACGGCTATGAGCCAGCGTCGAAATGTTGTGTAACCCCCATGAAGAGGCATGGAAAATCGTCATTTGCGCAAGATGTCTCGTTGGATCTCCTGCGGGCCTGCAAGTGTTCTGCTGAGGGAGGAGATGTCTGGATGCACTGCAAATGGCTTGGAATGCCGTGCAAATTTGTGAGCCCTGAGCCTGACCTTGCCATTAACCGCAAGTCCCTTTCCTCATGTTCCTTTGCCCAAATCCTGTCATGATGCCATTGTTGTTCGTGGAGCCGTTTTTGTAGGATAGATGAAAGCACGGGTTTCCCGGTCAGTGTGCTGCTGGTTGCCCCCGGTCGCAGCACACGAAGCCGGGAGGGAAGCGGATCCCGCGGGATCCGCTTCCACCTTTTCCGGCCTTGAATTTTTTCCTATTGCGACCATCTGGTAAGGTCTCTTCCCGTTTTCGTCATGCCGAAATTTCTTCATTGTGATTTTCATGACCAAAGCGTAATTGCTATTGCGTTGTCGCCATTCCGGGGATGTTCTAGATATTGGATGCGGCACACAGGACGGCGGCTATGTGTCTTGATTGTCTGCCACCGCATGAATTCGGGATACAGTACTCATGAGTGATGCCACTGCGTTCTGGTTGCTGGTAGGTGTGATGATTGCAGTGGTGTTGGCGTGGTTGCTGGCGCCAATGCTTCGCCGCCCGCGTCGCGCCCTGGATCGTGCGGTGTATGACCTGGCCATCTATCGCGACCAGATGCGTGAGTTGGAGACGGAAATCGCCCAGGGGCGCATCAGCGGTGAGGCTGCCGAAAAGGCCCGCAACGAAATTGCCCGCCGCATTCTTGCTGCCGACAGGGAGCGTCAGCAGGCCGAGGAACGGCTTCAGGCTTCCGGTCGTGGTGGTATGCTGGCCGCCATTCTCACGGCGCTGGCGGTGCCGGTGGCGGCAGTGGCCATCTACATGCAGGTGGGCGATCCCGCGCGCCCCGACTTGCCATTGGAGAGGCGGCTGGCCGATGCGGCGAAGAATGACGATCTTGCCGCTCTGGTGAAGAAAGCCGAGCAGCGTCTGGCGAAGGAGCCGGACAATCCCCGTGGCTGGATGGCCCTGGCCCCGGCCTATGAGCAGCTCGGTCAGCTGGACAAGGCCATCGAGGCCTGGCGCAAGGCCATCGAGCTGACGGACAAGCCCTCCGCCGATCTCTACAATGCCTATGCCGAGGCAGTGGTGCGTGCTGCCAATGGCCGCATCCCGGAGCAGGCCGTCAAGGCCTTTGCCAAGGCTCAGGAGCTTTCTCCGGGCGATCCCATGAGTCGCTATTATTTGGCCATGGCCGACCTGCAGGCAGGCAAGCGTGAAAAGGCCTATGAAAACCTGAAAAAACTGCTGGCGGACCTGCCGCCGCAGGCGCCGGCTCACGCCGCCGTGGCCCGGCAGGTTCAGCGTCTTGCCCAGGCGCTAGGCAAGCAGGCTCCTGCCATCACCGCGCAGGCCAGTGGTGCCGCTCCCATGAACGATGCCGTGCGCCAGCAGATGCAGGCCATGCGCAATGCCTCGCCACAGGAGCGCATGGCGATGATTCGCAGCATGGTCGAGGGTCTGTCCGAGCGCTTGAAGGACAATCCCGACGATCTGAACGGCTGGCTGCGGCTTATTCGTGCCCGCAAGGTTCTTGGCGAAGCCGACAAGGCGCAGGCCGCCTTGGCTCGCGCCAACGAGATTTTTGCCAACAACGAGGATGCACGCAAGCGGCTGGCCGCGCTGGCCGCGCAATTGGGTATTGCGTCGCAATGAGGTGGAAGCAGGCCTTGCCACCCCACCCCGGTGGGGCAATGGCAGGGCCATGACAGCCAGGGAAGGACAAGAAATCATGACCCGAAAACAGCAGCGCACCATGCTCATCCTCGGTGCCCTGGCCTTCCTGGGTATCGCTGCCGGGCTGATCCTCTATGCCCTGCGCGACACGCTGGTATTCTTCTACACGCCATCGGAAGTCAGCGAGAAGCTGGCCGAAAAGCAGCTCGCCCCTGGTGCCCGCCTGCGCCTGGGCGGCTTGGTTGAGAAAGGGTCGGTGAAACTTCTCGATGATGGCGAGATCCGTTTCGTCATCACTGACACGGCCAGGGAAGTGCCTGTTACCTTCAAGGGCATCCTGCCCGACTTGTTCCGCGAGGGGCAGGGTGTGGTGGCCGAGGGGCGCTTGCAGCCGGACGGTTCCTTCGTGGCCGATACGGTTCTGGCCAAACACGATGAGAAATACATGCCGCGCGAGGTGGCCGACGCCCTGAAGGAAAAGGGGTTGTGGCAGCATGTGCAAAATGAGCAGGGTGCCGCCAATGGCAATGATGCTGCACGCGCAGCTGCGGCAGCGGCATCGTCGCCCTATTGATGCTGATGTACTGCCGCGTCTGGCAGCGGCTACGACAGGGGAGGGAGCTGAATCATGATCGTCGAGCTGGGACATTTCGCGCTGGTGCTGGCGCTGGCCGTGGCGCTGTATCAGACCTTCGTGCCGCTGTATGGCGCCGCGCGCAATGACATGCGCCTGATGGAAATGGCGGCTCCCGCGGCCATCGTGCAATTTTTCCTGGTGGCCTTCTCCTTTGCCGCGCTGGTGCACGCCTATGTCAATTCCGACTTCTCTGTCCTCAACGTCTTCCAGAATTCCCACTCCGCCAAACCCTTCCTCTACAAGATCACCGGCGCTTGGGCCAATCATGAGGGCTCGATGCTGTTGTGGGTGCTGGTCATGGCTGCTTTCACGCTGGCCATCGCCGTGTTTTCCGGCAACCTGCCTGCGTCGCTGAAAGCTCGTGTGCTGGGTGTGCAGGGGGCGATTTCATCTGCCTTCCTGCTGTATATCAACACGGTCTCCAGCCCCTTCGTGCGCATTCCCGAAAGCCGTGTGCCCCTAGAAGGGCAGGGCATGAACCCGCTGTTGCAGGATCCTGCTCTGGCCATGCATCCGCCCATGCTCTACGCCGGTTATGTGGGCTTTTCCGTGGCCTTCGCCTTTGCCATTGCCGCCCTGCTGGAAGGCAAGGTGGACAGCGCTTGGGCTCGTTGGGTGCGGCCCTGGACATTGGCTGCATGGACGTTTCTCACCGCTGGTATCGCGCTGGGCAGCTGGTGGGCCTATTACGAACTGGGCTGGGGTGGCTGGTGGTTCTGGGATCCTGTGGAAAACGCTTCCTTCATGCCATGGCTTGCGGGCACCGCGCTGTTGCATTCCGCCATTGTGGTGGAAAAGCGCAACGCGCTGAAGACCTGGACAATCCTGCTGGCATTGATAACATTCTCGCTGTCTTTGGTGGGCATGTTCCTGGTGCGCTCGGGCGTATTGTCCTCGGTGCATGCCTTCGCCGTCGATCCGGAGCGCGGCACGTTCATTCTTGCCATTCTTGCCTTCTTCATCGGCGGGTCGCTGTTCCTTTATGCAATTCGCGCTCATGCATTGAAGCTGGAGGGCAGTTTCGAGCCTGTTTCGCGTGAAGGATCGCTGGTGCTCAACAACGTGTTGCTCTCCGCCGCCACCGCTGCCGTGTTCATAGGCACGTTGTTCCCGCTGGCTTACGAGGCCGTAACCGGTGGCGGCAAGATCACCGTGGGTGCGCCTTACTTCAATCTCACCTTCGGCATCCTCATCATCCCGCTGTTGCTCATTCTGCCGTTGGGGCCGCTGCTGGCCTGGAAGCGTGGCAAGCTGAAAGCCGCATTGTCGCGGCTGAAGGTTTCTGCTCTGGTGGCTGCCGTTGTGGCCATTCTCGCTTCGTTGCTGGCGGGGGCATCCATCAAGGCAGCGCTGGGTGTTGGTGTGGGTACGTGGGTGCTGGTCGGCGCGCTGCAGGAATGGGCTGGCCGTGTCATGCTGTTCCGGGCGCCACTCAAGGTAGCGCTTTCACGTATTTCCTCCATGCCTGGCCACCTGTGGGCCATGACGCTGGCTCACGCTGGTGTGGGATTGATTGTATTGGGAGCTGTCATCTCCACGGCCTGGAAAAGCGAGGCCATCAACGCCATGCAGCCAGGCCAAAAGGTAGAGATCGCTGGCTTCGAGGTGCTCTACAAGGGCGACCGTCAAGCCACGGGCCCCAATTATCTGGCCGAACAGAGTCTGTTTGAAATCTATCGCAATGGCGAGAAAATCGCCGAGGAAATCTCCGAGAAACGCACTTTCCTCGGGAGTCGTTCCATGCCCACCACCGAGGTGGCACTGCTGCACTATCCGTTGGGCGATCTCTACATTGCCATCGGCGACAAGACACAGATGGGCCGCACCGTGCGCATCTACTTCGAGCCAATGATCTATCTGCTGTGGTTGGGCGCGTTGATGATGGTCTTCGGTGGTTTCATCGGGCTGATGGATCGTCGTTTCCGCGTTGGCGTGGCCGAGCGCACCGACAGCCGCATCGCCGCGCAGCCGGCGGAATGAACACCCAATGGAGCATGATGGAGGCATGACCATGCGCGGAACAGGCAGGGCGGTTCTGGCATCCTTGCTGTTGCTGCTGGCGGCGCTGGCGCTCACACCTGCCACGCCATTTTCGCCTGTCTCCCCGGTATGGGCAGTGGAGCCGGACGAGATTCTCAAGGACCCGGAGCTGGAAGCGCGCGCCCGCAAGCTGTCGAAGAATCTGCGGTGCCTGGTCTGCCAGAACGAGAACATTGATGAATCCAATGCCCCGTTGGCGCGCGATTTGCGCATCTTGCTGCGTGAGCGCCTGAAAGCTGGCGATACGGATGAGCAGGCCCTGCAATACCTTGTTGACCGCTATGGTGAGTATGTGTTGCTCAAGCCACGCTTTGCCGCGCACACGTTGTTTCTGTGGCTGGGGCCGTTCCTGGTGTTGCTCGCCGGGCTGGTGGGAGCCGCCATCTACATGCGCAGGCGCTTGCGCACTGCGCCGGAAGCCGCCAGCGCCGAAGCCCCCCTCTCCGAAGAAGAGCGCCAGCGCCTGCGGGAACTCCTTGACGGTAAAAGTTGATAGAAAATATCGCTGTTTCGCGAATTGTTTCTCTACCGTTACCAACTTTTCACCGCCGCGCCATTCTCCTTGCACGATTGGCTTCCTATCTCTTTCGGCAGTGGTCGGCCAGTTGCGCCATTCCGGCGCCATGACCGGCCATCCCCCGCGTTCCCGATGAATGGAACAAGCCGAAAGGGAGTTTTCAGACAATGACTTCACCTGTTCGCAACAAGCGCGCGGTTGTCAGCAGCGTTAGGATTCTGGCGCTTTCCGCGGCGCTGCTGGCAGCACCTTTTGCTGCTTCGGCGCAGGCCGAAACCGGCGGCGTGTTGAAATCGCTGTTCGGCGGCGAGAAGGACAAGGCCGTTACCACCGAAACCGTTAAGGCCCCCACCCTGCAATCAGGCTTCGCCGACCTGGCCGAAAAGGTCATGCCGGCGGTTGTCTCCATAGAGGTCGAGGTGGAGCCTGGCGCCATGCAGAAAGGGCGCAAGCTGTTTCGCAAGTTTGGTGGTGATCTCGACAAGTTGCCGCCGGAGATGCGCCGCTTCTTCAAGGACTTCATGGAGCGTTTCGGCGGCCCCGGCGGTGAGTTCGGCATCCCCGGCATGCCCGGCAAGCCCGCGCCGCACTTCCGTGGCCGCGCCGTCGGCTCCGGTTTCTTCATCAGCTCCGACGGCTACGTCGTTACCAACCATCACGTGGTGCGCCGTGCCGCGAAGATCTGGGTGAAAACCACCGATGGCAAACGCTACCGCGCCCGCCTGCTGGGCTCCGACAAGAAAACCGACCTGGCGCTGCTGAAGGTGGATGCCAAGGGCAAGTCGTTCCATTATGTGCAGTTTGCCGAGAAGGAACCGCGCGTTGGTGAGTGGGTCATCGCCGTGGGCAACCCCTTCGGCTTTGGCGGCACGGTTACCGCCGGCATCGTCTCTGCCAAGGGGCGTTATATCGGTGCCGGTAACTATGACAACTTCCTGCAGATCGACGCCGCCATCAACCGCGGCAATTCCGGCGGCCCCACCTTCAACATGCAGGGACGCGTGGTCGGTGTGAATACCGCGATCTTCTCGCCTTCCGGCGGTTCGGTGGGCATCGGTTTTGCCATCCCGGCGCAGATGGCCAAGCGCGTCATCACCCAGTTGAAGGAAAAGGGGCAGGTGGTGCGCGGCTGGCTGGGCGTGCAGATCCAGCCCATCGACGAGGAAATGGCCGAAGGCCTGGGGCTCGATGAGCCGCACGGCGCGCTGGTCGCCAGGGTAACCGCCAATTCGCCCGCCGAGAAAGGTGGCCTGAAGGTTGGCGATGCCATTCTGGAAGTCAACGGCCAGAAAGTAAAGGATCCGCGTCATCTGGCCCTGCTGGTAGCCGACATCGAGCCGGGCAGCACGGCGAAGATCACCATCCTGCGGGACGGCAAGCGCCAGACGCTGGACGTTGAGATTGGCCGCATGCCCTCTGATGAGCAGATCGCCAGGTCCTTCGGTCAGCCGGCCGCCCCCACCAGCTTGGCCAAGAAGCTGGGCCTGCGCCTGAAGAGCGCGCCCGACGGCAAGGGTGTCGTCATCGCCGAGATCGATCCCGGCTCGCGCGCCGCCGAAAAGGGCCTGCGCCCCGGTGATGTCATTCTGGAAGTGGCCGGCCAGCAGGTGAACAGCCTGGCCGATTTCGGCAAGGCCATTGCCAAGGCCCGCCAGAAAGGCCGCAAGGCGGTGCTGTTGCTGGTGCGCTCTGCCAATGGCAACCAGCGCTTCATCGCCCTGCCACTGAAGAAATAAGGCAACAGCGGCATACGAGGGTATGCAAGGCTGCACGCGAAATGGCGGTCGGGGACTCATGGTCCCTGACCGCTTTTTTTATGTTTCCATCACCTCGGAAAATACCGCCGCCACCTTCTCCCGCATCTCCCTGATGCGCGCCCGCGCCTGCACCAGATCCGGCGCCTGTGCCGCACGCGCCAGCACCCGCGCCATGCCGCGGCTCATATGCTCCTCGCGCGGCTTCTCGCCCGGCTTCAGGCACAGCCGCTGCGCATGCAGCAGCGCGTGATACAGGTCATGCGCCATCAGCAACACATCACCGCGCGCCGCATCCAGCAGCCCGGCCCGCACCAGTTCCTCCAGCATTGCCCGCGTGTTGCGTTGCAGCAGGGCAGGGTGCGCCTGCCCCTGCATCAGCACCAGTCCCTGGGCGGTGAACTCCACATCTATCAGCCCGCCTTCACCACCTTTCACGTCCCACACGCTGCTGGCCGGTTTCTCCGCCATGATGCGCCCGCGCATCTCCGCCACTGCCGCGCGCACTTGCCCACCCTCGCGCTGCCGCAGCAGGGTCTGGCGCACCACCTCCTCCACGCGTGCGCACAGTGCCGCGTCTCCCGCCACCGTGCGCGCCCGCGTCAGGGCAAGATGCTCCCATAACCATGCCTGCTCGGCATGATAGCGGCGGAAGCTCTCGATATGCGTCGCCACCGGTCCCTGCGAGCCGGAGGGCCGCAGCCGCATGTCCACCTCGTAGAGCACACCTTCCGCCGTTGGCGCGGTCAGCGCCGTGATCAGCTTGCGCGTCAGCCGCGTGAACCACACCTCCGCCGCCAGCGGTCGGATGGCCTCGCCACTCTTCCGCTGTGCCGCCGTTGGCGCGGATTCTCCGCCATCGGGCGCGAAATCGTGAATGATCACCAGGTCGAGATCAGACGTGTGCGTCATTTCTCGGCTGCCCAGCTTGCCCAGCGCGAGGATGGCGCTGGCCGAGCCTGCCACTTCGCCGTGCTGGCGCGCCATCTCCCGCCACGCCACTGCCAGCATGTGCGCCAGCGCTGCCTCCGCCAGCACCGTGTAGGCGGCCTCGGCCTGTGCCACGCTGGCCGTTTCCGCCAGCAGCCGTGTGCCGATCACGAACTTCTGCTCCGAGACGTATATCCGCGTCCTGTCCAGCACTTCCTCGAATGGCATATCCAGCGGCGCAAAGCGCTCCAGTGCTGCCTCGTGCTGTTTGCGTTGTGGCAGTTCTCCGACAAGCTCGCCCTCGATCAACGCTCCGAACAGCCGCGGACGCTTGGCAAGCTCCGCCGCCAGCACCGGCGCGGAGCCGAGGATGAGCAGCAGAAGTTCCAGCAGATGCACATTCGCCTGCAGCAGCGACAGCAACTGCAAGCCCGCCGGCAATCCGCCGAGAAACCGGTCGAACGCCGTCAGCGCCACATCCGCTTCGCCGGTATCCGCCATCTGGCGCAGCAGCGCCGGCAGCAGCGCGCGCAGCCGCTGCCGCGCCGCTTCCGTGCGCAGCGCCGCGTAGCGCCCCGTGAACCAGCCACGGATGATCTTCAGCGCTCCTGATGCTTGCGAAAAACCCAACCCTGCCAGCGCTTCAAGCGCCTCGTCGCCTGGCTCTTCCGCCAGCAATATATCGGCCAGCTCCGTTGCATCCGCCTCCCTGTCAATGTCCTCTTCGGCGAACAGGCCGTCATAATGCTGTTGCACACATTCCAGCGTTGCACGCACTTCCCGTCCCAGCGCTTCGGCATTGGCAAAACCTGCAAAGCGCGCGAAGCGCTCCAGCGCTTCCGGCTCTTTCAGCAGGGAGTGGGTTTGCAGGTCATTGATCATCTGCAGGCGGTGCTCCCATGTGCGCAGCCGCACATAAGCGGTGGACAGTTCCTCCACCACCCGTGGTTCGATCCAGCCATGTTCGGCCAGCGCCGCCAGCATTTCTAGCGTGCCCCGGCCACGCAGCGCCGGGTTGCGCCCGCCGGCGATGAGCTGCTGCGTCTGCACGAAGAACTCGATCTCGCGGATGCCGCCACGCCCCAGCTTCAGATTGTGCCCCGGCACGGTGATCTCGCCATGCCCCCTCACCGCATGAATGCGCCGCTTCAGCGCCTGCACCTCGGCAATGGCGGCAAAGTCCAGGTGCTTGCGCCACAGCCATGGCGAGAGCTCCCGCAGGAATGCTTCCCCCAGCGACGCATCCCCCGCGCACGGGCGCGCCTTGATCCACGCTGCCCGTTCCCACGTCTGGCCGATGCTGAAGTAATAGGTCAGCGCCGCCTCCAGCGGCATCGCTACCGGCGTGGAACCGGGGTCGGGCCGCAGCCGCACATCCACCCGCATTACCTGCCCGTCTTCGGTAATTTCCGACAGGATGGCGATAAGCCTGCGCACCAGCCGGGTGAAGAAGGTCTGCGCCTCTACCCCTGCCGCCAGTGGCACCCGGTCGGGGTCGTAAAAGAAGATCAGATCGACATCGGACGAATAGTTCAACTCGCCCGCGCCCCCCTTGCCCATGTTGAACACCACCAGTCCGCTGTCTTGCGGTGCGGCGCTGCCGATCTCGCCCTTTTCGTGCGCCTGGCGCAGCAGAAAGCCGAGCGCCGCTCCGATGGCCGCATCGGCGAAATCCGTCAGCCGCCGTGTTACCTCCATCAGCCCCCAGCGCCTGCCAATGTCCGCCAGCGCGATCAGCAGCGCCGCGCGCCGCCGCGCCAGCCGCAGCGTGCGCATCAGCTCTTGCCGTGAAGCCACGCCAAGGACCTGATTCACCTCCGAAATGATCCTGGAAAACAGGTTGTCCGAATCGCTGCTGAAACAGGCGGTGGCGAAATCTGCTTCCGTCCGCAGGATATTGCTCAGAAATGGCGAGCCGCCCAACACCGCCAGCAACAGGTTCTCCACCCGTGCATCCTCAGCCGCCAGCACCGCCGCCGGATTCCCCTGCGCCCGCAGCTCGCTCAATGCCTCGCGCGCCGCCGTCTCTTCCAGCGGCGGCGGCAATGGCCTGAAACGTTCGGAAATCACACCCGCCATGCCCGCAGTGTAGCCACGCGGCGCTGACATGTCATGCCTTGGCGGCTGTTTCCGCACATGGCCTCATGCGACATCGGCGGGGCGCACGCGCCGGGCGATTTCCTCGCCCTTTTCCCGCTGCACCAGCGCCAGGTCATATTGACTTTGCAAATCCAGCCAGAATTGTGGCGAATTGCCGAAATACAACCCCAGCCGCAGTGCCGTATCAGGGCTTATGGAGCGGCGGCCATTGAGAATATCCGTGATCCGCCCCGAGGGCACGCCAATATCCAGCGCCAGCCGGTTGGCGCTGAGCTTTCTGGCTTCTAGCTCACGCTTCAGGAAACGTCCGGGATGCACGGCAGGCGGCATGATGCTCATCCCCTGTGATAATCAACGATCTCGACATTGAACGCATTGCCATCACGGAACTCGAAACAGATGCGCCAACGTCCATTGACGGTCATGGCCCATTGATGCTTCCTGTCGCCTTTCAACTTGTGCAGACCAACACTTTTCAGAGGCGACAGGTCGTTCAATGATT
>JAJRRZ010000089.1 GCA_024279045.1 Alphaproteobacteria bacterium | reverse complement strand
TTTTGGCAAAATAGCAGCGGTTTTTCGTTCGCAGGCAATAGTGGAGCTATTGGCAAGAACGAAAAACCGTCTGATATGAAGCCAAAATGCACATGGGGAGTGCTCAGGTATTGAGACCAGACCCTAAGGACGCACCACGCAAGAAGCGAATGGGGGCATGGGTATGATGCAGCAGGGTGCACACCTGCCGGTTGCCGACACCGGTGCGGCAACCACGCGAGGGGCCATCTTTCACTGGGATCTGAACAGCGACCGCCTGCACTGGAGCAATGACGCGCACGAGGTGCTGGGCGTGGGGCCGCAAACGGACATTTCCACCCATCCAGCGATGATGTTGTTGGTGGATTCCGCCCACGTGGAGCTGCGTCGCGAGGCCATCTTCAATGCAGCACAGCGCGGTGAGCGCCATTATGCAACCACCTGGCGGATGATGCCGCAGGGGCGCGGCGAAGGGCGGGGGTTCATGGTGATGGAGCGTGGCTTCTGGCTACCCGACGCCAAGGGCAACCCGGCGCATGTGTTCGGCTCCATCACGCCGGCGGCCTGTGGCAACGAGAGCAATTGCGCCATTCCCGGCGTGCCGGAGATGGATCCGTCGTCGGGGCTGTTCTGCCGCAGCTATTTCTTCAAGCGGTTGGAGCATTTCCTGCGCACCGCCGAGGAGCGCCGCCAGCACGCGGCGGTGCTGCTGGTGTCGCTGCGCAACTATTCCATCATCTTCGATGCCTACGGGTTCAAGGCGGCGGATGCGGCCTATGCGGAAATGGCGCGGCGGCTCAACCGCGTGCTGCGCGCGGGGGATGTCATTGCCCGCTACAGCGAAAATCGCGTGGCCCTGTTGCTGCACGACTGCATGGAGGATGACCTTGACCCGGCCATGCAGCGCTTTCTGAACGCACCGATGACCGAGCCGGTGGAAACCGACAGCGCCCCTGTGTGGCCGTTGCTGAGCATTGGCGCGGCGCTGCTGCCGCAACAGGCGCGTACGGTTACGGAGGCCATTTCCTGCGCCGAGGATGCCTTGGCGGAAGCGGAGGAAAGCCCCAGCAGCAGCGCGGTGGTATTCAAGACGGCGGCGAACAAGGTATCACGCCGGGCGATAAAGGCGCGCTTCGCCAACGAGTTGTTCGACATGTTGCGGCAGAAGCGCTTCACGCTGGCCTTCCAGCCCATCGTCAGGGCCGATGGCCAGACCGTGATGTGCCACGAGGCGTTGCTGCGCGTGCGCGAGGGCAAGGAATTGAAACCGGCGGGACACCTGGTGCCGGTGGCGGAGGAACTGGGCGTCATTCGCCTGCTGGACATGGAAGTGCTTAATCTGGCGCTGGCCGCCATGCGCCAGCAGCCGGAAGGTTGCCTGGCCATCAACATTTCCGCCATGACGGTATTGTCCGGCGAGGAATTCCTGGCCCACTTGTGCGACCACAAGGAGCTGGTGCACGGCAGGCTGATCGTGGAAATCACCGAGTCGGCCATGTTGAGCAACACCGAGCGGGTGAACGCCTTCATCGACAGTCTGCACGCGCTGGGCTGCCGCGTGGCGCTGGATGATTTCGGCGCGGGCTACACCTCGTTCCGCAATCTGCGGGATTTCCACTTCGACATTGTCAAGCTGGATGGCGCCTTCTGCGAAAACCTGAGCGAAAACGCGCAGAACCAGCATTTCGTGCGCTCGCTCATCGAGCTGGCGCGGAAAATCGATATCGAGCTGGTGGCCGAATGGGTGGAGAACGAGCAGGATGCCGCCCTGCTGCGCGAATGGGGCGTGGATGCCCTGCAGGGTTACCTGTTCGGCACACCGGGCGACGAAGGTATGTGGCAGGTGCCGGATTCGGCCTGTTGCGGTGGGAGCGAGGAAAACGGCAAGGATGCCGGAGAGGCAGAGGCGGATGTGCTGCGCACACCGCAGCGGCGGATGCATGCCGGCGACGGCGCCGAACAAGGGAGCGCCGCCACCCCGGACATGGGAGCGGCAATGCCGGAGCCGCCAAGGCCGCAAGCCTCGCAACAGGCGCAGCGGCAGCCGGCAGCCCCTGTTCGCGAGGAGTTGGCCCCGGTTGAGGAGCCAGCCGCAATCGAGAAATCCGCCACAGCCGGTGAATCTGACAATACCGGAGAAACGACGATGTCCGCCGATGCCGAGGAAGCCGTACCGGGCGAGGTGGATGGGGCATCGCCGTTGCGGCAGGCAATGCAGGAGCTGGAGGATGATTTGCGGCGCCTGCGCGAGATGCTGATGCAGATGCATGGCGCACATGGCGAACGTAGCGAACGTGGCGCACATGGCGAGCACGATGAAAGCGGCAAGGGTGCCGCCGCTGCCGGTGCGGAAGAGACACGTTCCAGCCTGGGAGGGTGAAAAACGCCCATGCAGTAGGCATGGCAAGGGGTGGCCCGTCGGGTCGCCCTTTATTTTTGCTCTCGCGGTGCTTATCTGTGGATACCGGCAGGGTACGGCATGCCTGCAAGCGGCGGGATGAACAATGAAATTTCTCGATCAGGCAAAGATCTACATCCGCTCCGGCGATGGCGGGGCCGGTTGCGTCAGCTTCCGGCGAGAAAAATACGTGGAAATGGGTGGCCCGGACGGTGGCGACGGTGGCCGCGGTGGCGACGTGTGGGCCGAGGCGGTGGACGGGCTGAACACGCTGATCGACTACCGCTACCGCCAGCACTTCAAGGCCGGCAAGGGCATGCACGGCATGGGCAGGAACCGCACCGGCCAGAAGGGTGGGGACGTGGTGCTGAAGCTGCCGGTGGGTACGCAGATCCTCGACGAGGACAAGACAACCGTGCTGGCTGACCTCACCGAGCCGGGACAGAAGGTGCTCCTGCTGAAGGGCGGCAACGGCGGCTTCGGCAATGCGCGGTTCAAGTCGTCCACCAACCAGGCGCCGCGCCATGCCAACCCCGGCCAGCCGGGCGAGGAGCGCTGGATCTGGCTGCGGCTGAAGCTGATGGCCGATGCCGGGCTTGTCGGCCTGCCAAACGCGGGCAAGTCGACGTTGCTGTCCGCCGTTTCGGCGGCGAAGCCGAAGGTGGGGGATTATCCCTTCACGACGCTGCATCCGACGCTGGGCGTGGTGCGCATGGGGCCGGGAGAGAGCTTCGTGCTGGCCGACATTCCGGGGCTGATCGAAGGCGCGCACGAGGGCCGCGGACTGGGGGATCGCTTCCTCGGCCATGTGGAGCGCGCCGGTGTGCTGCTGCATCTCATCGACATCACGCATGAAGATCCGGTCGAGGCCTGGCGCACGGTGCGCAAGGAGCTGGAAAGCTACGGTGGCGGCGCGCTGGCCAACAAGCCGGAACTGGTGGCGCTGGGCAAGATCGACCTGATCGACGAGGAAACGCGGCAGATGGTGGCGGAGGATTTCGCCGAGCGCACCGGCGTGCAGCCGCTGTTGCTCTCCGCGGCCACCGGCGAGGGCACGCGGCAGGCGATGGGGCGACTGTATCAGCTCATCGGGCAACAGCGCGGGCACGACTGGCAGGAGCGTCGCTATGCCCGCGAGGTGGCCGCACTGTCCGATCTGCCGGAATCCGGCCTGCCGGAATCCGACCGGCCTGAATCCGACCTGGCGCTGGAGCAGAATTGACCGCCACCGCTTGACATCACCGCGAAACCGGCACACCCCTCGGCACGAAACCCAACAACGGATGCGAAACATGCACAATGCGCTGCAACAGGCGCGCCGGGTGGTGGTCAAGGTGGGCTCCGCGCTGCTGGTTGACAGTACCAGCGGCAAGCTGAACCAGCCGTGGCTGCAATCGCTGGCCGACGATCTGGCAACACTGCACCGGCGCGGCGCGGATGTGCTGGTGGTGTCCTCCGGTGCGGTGGCGCTGGGCGCGCGACGGCTCGGCGTGCCGTTGAACAAGCGCCAGCGCAAGCTGGAGGAGAGCCAGGCGGCAGCGGCGGTGGGGCAGATTGCCCTGGCGCGGGCCTGGGCCGATGCGCTGGGCGCGCATGGCATGGTGGCGGCACAGGTGCTGCTGACCCTCACCGACACGGAAGAGCGCCGCCGCTACCTGAATGCACGGGCCACGCTGCACACGCTGCTGAAGCATCGCGCCGTGCCGGTGATCAACGAAAACGACACCGTCGCCACCGACGAGATCCGCTACGGCGACAACGACCGGCTGGCGGCGCGGGTAGCCTCCATGATGCAGGCGGACTGCCTGGTGCTGCTCTCCGACGTGGACGGCCTGTATACCGCCCCACCCGGCCAGCCCGGCGCGCGGCACATTCCGCTGGTGAAGGAAATCACGCCGGACATTCTGGCCATGGCCGGCGAGGCGGCAACCCCGGTCGGCTCCGGCGGCATGCGCACAAAGCTGGAAGCGGCGCGCATCGCCACCGCGGCGGGCGCGCACATGGTAATAGCCGATGGCCACGCCACACACCCCCTGCAGCGCATTCTTGACGGTGAACGGTGCACGTGGTTTGCTGCGCGGCGCGGTGCGCTGGCGGCACGCAAGCGCTGGATCGCCGGGGCCCTGTCGCGCGGTGGCGCGGTGGTGGTGGACGATGGCGCGGCCCGGGCATTGGCGCAGAACCGTTCGCTGCTGCCGGTGGGGGTGGTGCGCGTGCAGGGTGACTTCCAGCGCGGCGATGCGGTGCGGGTGCTCGATGAACGCGGGCACGAGCTGGCACGCGGGCTGGCAATGTATGACAGCGCCGATGTCAAGCGCATCAAGGGCCGCCGCACGGAAGAGATCGAGGCCATACTGGGCTATCCGGCACGCAGCGCGCTGATCCACCGCGACGACATGGTGTTGACGGCACGGGCTGATGACGCGGCGGGCAAGGCAGGCGAAACCATGCAGGACAGGAAAGGCTGAGGCATGAGCGAGGCAGCAACGGCGCAACGGGAAACACAAGGCGGAGACATTGCCGAGCTGATGGCGGAAATGGGCCGCCGGGCGCGCGCGGCGGCTACCCTGCTGGCCGACGCCACCACGCAAGCAAAGAATGCCGCGCTCGATCACATGGCGGCGGCCATCGACGCGGCGCGTACAGAGATCCTGGCGGCCAACGAGAAGGACATCGCCGCAGCAAAGGCACGTGGCAGGCCGGATGCCTTCATCGACCGGCTGGCGCTGAACGATGATCGTATCGACGGCATCATCGCCAGCCTCGGTGTCATCCGCGAACTGACCGACCCGGTGGGTAGCGTCATCGACGAATGGCAGCGGCCCAATGGCTTGAGGATTGCGCGGGTGCGGGTGCCGCTGGGCGTGGTGGGCATCATCTACGAGGCCCGTCCCAACGTTACCGCCGATGCCGGGGTGCTGTGCATGAAGTCGGGCAACGCGGTAATCCTGCGCGGCGGCTCGGACAGCATCGAAAGCTCACGTGAACTGGTGAAATGCCTGCGCGGCGGGCTGCGCCAGGCAGGCCTGCCGGAAGATGCCATCCAGATGGTGCCGGTAACCGACAGGACGGCGGCGGGCGAGATGTTGCGCGGGCTTTCCGGCAACATCGACGTGATCGTGCCGCGCGGCGGCAAGTCGCTGGTGGCGCGCGTGCAGGAAGAGGCCCGCGTGCCGGTGTTCGCCCATCTGGAGGGGCTGTGCCACACCTACATCGACCGTGATGCCGACGTGGACAAGGCGGTGAAGGTAACCGTGAACGCAAAGATGCGCCGTCCCGGCATCTGTGGCGCGACGGAAACCGCGCTGGTGGATGCCGCAGCGGCGGACAGGCTGCTGAAACCAGTGGTGGAGGCGCTGCTCCATGCCGGCTGCGAGGTGCGTGGCGACCAGGCCGTGCAGGCGGTGGATGCACGGGTGAAACCGGCCACGGAAGAGGACTGGCGCACCGAATATCTCGCGCCGATCATCTCGATGAAGCTGGTGGACGGCGTGCAGGGGGCGATCGAGCACATCCGCCGCTACGGCTCGCAGCATACCGATGCCATCATCACCGAAAATGCCGAGACCGCACAGCGCTTCCTGAAGGAGGTGGACAGCGCCATTGTCATGCACAATGCCTCCACCCAGTTCGCCGATGGCGGCGAGTTCGGCTTTGGCGCGGAGATCGGCATCGCGACGGGGCGCATTCACGCGCGCGGCCCGGTGGGGCTGGAGCAGCTCACCATCTTCAAGTATCAGGTGCGCGGCGACGGCACCACCCGCCCGGCCTGAAGTCAATCGTGAAGAAAAGGTGTTGCGCCGGCTTGCTATCCGATTCGTTGATCACTGCCAGCACGGCGGAGAATCTGTTGGCGGTGCGGGGGCATGTCATGCCGGTCATGCTCGGCAATCACGAGTCACAGGAGCCATCGCCGGTGAGATAGCCGATGATGCAATAGCGGTCGAGAAAGCGCCGCACCGGGCCGCGATAGCCCTTTTCCTGCAGATCCTGTTGCTTCTGCAGCTGTTGCACCATGTCGCCGAAGCGGGTGGTCTGTTTCTGCTCCTCCTCGCCCAGGCTGGGAGCGACGGCCAGCAGGAAATTGTCGATCACCCGCGCCGCGGTCAGCGAGCCGCGGCCACAGGTGATGCCCAGCACATAGATGGCCTCATCAACGTTCTTGTAGCCGGTGATGGGACGCGGCTCGCCAGCTTGGGCGGGCAGGGTGGTCGTCATCAGGGCGGCGCTCAGCGCGGCGCCTAGCGCCAGGGTGGAAAGGAGCTTTCTCATGCCGGGCTCTCGCTGTTTGCGTGCCGTATAGGGAATGGTGCACCATCATATGCGCGGCGCGGAATATATACCGATTGCGCGGGCAAGGCAAATCGTGGCTGGAGGAAGAGCGTCCGCACCCTGCCGCAAGGAGCCATGCCCTGCCGGAAAAGACGGTTTCACCGGCTCTCCAGCCGCCACGCCAGCCCCAGCAACAGCAACAGTGCGGCCAGCACCAGCAGGCCGGCAAACAGCGGATAATGGCGCACCGCCAGCACCCGCGCGGCATCGCGGGCATGAATGCCCAGCCAGCCATTTCCCGCGGCAGCTGCGCCGGGGCGCACCTTCACCACGTCCGGCAGGCGCACCGAATCGCCCGCACCGGCAGCAATCCAGCGAACCGCGCCGCCGCTGGCGTCGGCCAGCGGCTTGAGCACATCCTGCGTGGCGACAAGGTCGCGAAACTCCGTCACGTCCGTTGCGCCAACGGGAAACACCCGCTGCAAGCGGCCACTTTTCAGCCGGTAGAGGCCCGGCGCCGGGTTGGCGAGGCTGGCGGTGAACAGCCCTGGCTGGCGGCGTGTCCAGGCAAGGCTGCGGGTGGTCTTGCCGTCGGGCAGGGTGATGCTCAGTGGCGGCGGTTCATCGCGCAGGGTGCGGCGGGTGATCTCCAGCGTGTTGCCGCGCATGCGGGCGGTGAGCTGCTCTTCCTCCAGATCCGGCTCCTTCATCAGCCAGTGGGCGAGGCGGCGGATCAGTTCCACATGCGGGCCGCCGCCGTCATATTGCCGCGCCCACAGCCACACCTGGTCGGACAGCAGGGTGGCCACGCGTCCCTTGCCCTCGCGCGAGAGCACCAGCAACGGCTTGTCCCGCGGCCCGTGCATCAGCACCTGGTGTGGCATGTCCGGCTTGAGCCTGGCCTCGATGAGCCGGAACCAGCGGCCCCATTGCGGCGTGGCGGCGGCGCTGGCCGCCGCGCCGTCAAGCGTTGCGGTCAGCGGGTGGCGGCGTCCCTGTTTGCCGAGCCGCGCGCGGTAGGGCGTTTCGATCACCCGCCCTGTCGGTGCGAAGGGCAGGATGTCGGCCAGCGGGGTGTGATACAGCGAGGTCAGCTCGTCCTCGGCGAACTCCGGGCCGACGGTGAGCAGCACCGCGCCGCCCTCGCGCACGAAGTCCACCACGTTGCGCAGGTATTCCAATGTCATGATGCCGCGGCGCTGGTAACGGTCGAAGACGATGAGGTCGAACTTGCGCAGTTTCTGCACGAACAGCTCGTAGGTCGGAAAGGCGATGAGCGCCAGCTCGGAGATGGGCGTGCCGTCCTGCTTGGCGGGCGGACGCAGGATGGTGAAATGCACCAGGTCGACCATCGGGTCGGATTTCAGCAGATCGCGCCAAATGCGCTCGCCGGGGTGCGGTATGCCGGAAATGAGCAACACCCGCAGGCGGTCGCGCACGCCCTTGAAGGTGTGCACCACGTGGTTGTTGCGCAAGGTCAGCTCACCGCCGCCGGGCGCATCGGCAACCATCGGCGGAGCGATGATCTCCACCACGTTCTGTCCGGCATGTTCCACCGGCACCGAGATGCCGGCCTCCTCGCCGGGGCGCATGCGCAGGGTGGTGAAGGGCTTGCCGTTGACCCGCACGGAGATGTCCATGGACTGGCCCGCGGCGGATGCGGCGCCCTTGCCGCTGGCCGGATGCTGCTTCACGCGGAAGCGGATGGGCAGGCGCTTGCCGATGATGCCGTAGCGTCCGGCGCGGGTGATGCGCACCCAGCGGTCGCGCTCATCCTTGCGCCCGGTGATGAGCACATGCACCGGCGCGGCATAGCCGGGCGGCAGGGCCTGCTCGGTCTTTTCCGGCATGTCGTGCACGCGCCCGTCGCTCAGCAGAAAGGCCCCGGCGAAGCGCTCCGGCGGAATGTCGGCCAGGGTCTGCTTCAGTGTCTCGATCAGACGCGTGCCGCGCGTGCCGTCATCGGCGGGCAGCGAGCGCAACCGCACCTGCGTGCCGGGCAGCTCGGCCAGCTTGCGGCGCAGTTCTGCCGCGGCGGCATCGGTGCGCGCGGCGCGATTGTCCAGCTGCTGACTGGCGGAATGATCGGCGATGATCACGGCAATGTCGGCCAGCGGCTCGCGCTGCTGCTGGCGCAGTTGCGGGTTCATCAGCGCCAATGCCAGCGCTGCCGCGGCGGCGGCGCGCAACAGCAGCCCTGCACGCCCCGCGCCGGTGTGCGCCAGGCCGGCACGCGCCAGCAGGGCGATCAGCAACAACGCCAGCGCCAGCCCGGCGGCAATGAGCGCCGGGGGCAGCAGCGGGGCGAAGACCATGTCCAGTTGCCAGTTCATGCGCGGTAGCCGTTGCTCCTCGATTCATTCATCCATGCTTGCCCCCGCATCATTGCCCCAGCCGTTGCAGGATGGTGGGCAAGTGCACCTGATCGGCCTTGTAGTTGCCGGTCAGCGCATACATGACGATGTTGATGCCGGTGCGATAGGCCATCTCACGCTGGCGCTCGCCACCGGGTGCAACGGGCAGCAGCGGTTGCCCGGAGAGAGATATGGCCCAGGCCGCGGCCAGGTCGTTGCCGGTGATCAGCACGGAGCTGACGCCATCGGCATTGGCCGGGGAAAGCTTGCGCCGTTCACGCCCGATGGAGGTGGCCTCCACCCACAGCGCCGATTCCGTATAACGCCCGGGGAAGGACTTCAGCAGGAAGAAGCTGCGGGTCAGCACATGGGTGCGCGGCACCGGCTGCAATGGCGGAATGTCCAGTTGTTCCAGAATGCGGCGCAGGGCGCGGCGCTGCGGCGTCTGGCCATCGATGGCCAGGGCGGCGTCGGGCGCATCGCGGGTATCGAACAGGATTACCCCGCCGTGCTTCAGGTAGGATTGCAGCTTGCGCAGGGCCTTTGGCGAGGGCGCGGGCGCGGTGGCGGTAACGGGCCAGTAGAGCAGTGGAAAGAAGCTGATGTCGTCGCGCTCGATGTCGATGGCCAGTGGTTCGTCCGGCTCCACGGACGTGCGTTCGAACAACTGCTCCGACAACCCGCGCAGGCCCGCCATGGCAAGGTTGTCCACCTGTGCATCGCCGCTCTTGACGAAGGCCAGCCGGGTGTTGCGCGCCGCGGCCATGGCAAAGGCCAGCTTTCGAGCCTCCTCCGCGGCGGCAGGCTCGCCGGGGACGGCCTCGTTGGCCGTGCCATTCGGCGCGGTCTGCTGGGCCAGTGCGGGACTGGTGGCAATCAGCCCCGGGGCAAAAATGAGGGCAAGGGCCAGCCCCGTGCCCAGCGCCAGCAGAGCGGTGGTGTTGGCATGGGCCCTGCGGCGCTGCAGCAACGCTCCCGGCGCGCCGCCGCTGGCCAGCCACAACATGGCCAGCAGATCCAGCAGGAACAGCACCGCGGCGGCAATGAACAATGGCCGCGCCAGATCGCGCGCGCCACGCGCGGCATAAGTGGCGCGGGTGAAGCCGGCGGGCAGGGCGGGCAGCGAGGCCAGGCGCATGGCGGCATGGCCGATGTTCAGCGCACGGGTCTGCTGGCCGCGGGCATACAGCCCGGCGGGGTGGCGCGGCGAGGGGCGGGCCTTGTCGAAGTCCGCCGCCGCAATGGGCAGGGCGGCGGGCGGCATGTCGGCCAGCTCGCCACGTCCGGTGAGCATCCGGCGCGGGATAAAGGCGCCCGCGGCGGCACGTGGCGTTGCCTGGCGCACTGGTATTGCCTGCGTGGCAGCGGGCACGGGCGCATCATCTTCGCCCAGGGCAAGCCGTTCGATATTGGGCATGGGGCGCGGCTGTGGCGCCAGCTCGGCGATGCGTTGCAGGATGCGCACGAACAGCCCCGACAGCGGCAGATTCGACCATTGCGGCGAGGCCGTTACATGCACCAGCACCAGCCAGCCCTTGCCGGCGGGCCGCGCGGTGATCAGCGGCGTGCCGTCGGCCAGCGCCGCCCAGGTGCGCTGCGGCAAGTCGGCATCCGGCTCGGCCAGCACCTGCTTGCGGATCTTCACTTCCCTGTCCACGGCCAGCCCGGCCAGCGGCGTGCCATCGACGAACTCGCCCAGCGGCTGCGGCTTCTGCCAGCTCAGCGTGGCGCCCAGCGCGCGTTCCTGGCGGCGCAGGGTAACGGGCAGCAGGCGGCTGCTGGCGTTGGCGATGCGCTCGCCGGCGAAACGCAGCAGCACGCCACCGTTGTTCACCCATTGGATGAGCATCTTCTCCTGCAGCGGCGGCAGCCGGCCCACATCGGCCAGCACCAGCATGGACAGGCCGTTCTTCAGCCATTCGCCAATGCCGCGCAGGTCTTCGCGCTCGGCCACGTCGGCAAACGGCGCCAGCGCGCGGGTGGCATAATAGGTGGCGGCCAACAGCGGCTGGCCGCGGCGATTGGCCTCGCCGCTGATGACCAGCACCGCCTTGCGGCGCAAGGCATCGCCCAGCAGCCACACCGCACCGGCATGACCCTGCCCGGCGATTTCCAGCCGTGCGGACTCGTTGCGCAGGGCGGGCGGCACCTTCAGCATGGCCTCGCCACGCGTCGCGCCGGGGTGGAAGATGGCATCGGCCTGGGCCAGCGGGCGGCCATTGGCGGCGCGCAGGATGATGGTGGCGGTGGCCGGGCCGGTGGCGGCGGGGCGCAGCGCGGCGATGCGCAGGCCCTGCTTGTCCGGCACCGGCGGCAGCAGCGCCAGCGGCAGGCGGGCATCGCCGGGCAGGTAGGCGCGCACCGGGGCGTTCAGCGACCGTAGAGCGGTGATGAAATCGCCCGTGCCGGGGCTGTCGATGCCGTCTGACAGCCAGATGACGCGGGCCGGGGCGAAGCCGAGCCGACCGAGATGACGCGCCGCGGCGGCACGGTCAGTATCCAGCGCCCGCGGCTGCAGGGCGGCGAGGCGCTGGCGCCAATCGGCGGGCGGACGCGGGGCCAGGTCAGGCGCGCCCTGGCGCGGAGTGGTGCGCAGCAGTGCCACCGGCGCATTGCGGCGTTGCGCCTCGGCCAGCATGTCGGCGAGGGTGCGGCGCATGGCGGGCCAGTTGCGCGCGGCGGCCCAGCCGTCGTCCAGCACAACGAGCCAGGGGCCCTTGCGCGCATCTGGCGCAAGGGGTGTTTGCGGCAGCAGGCGTGGCCCGGCCAGCGCCAGGATCAGCGCCGCCGCCAGCGCCAGCCGCAGGGCCAGCAGCCACCACGGCGTGCGCGCCGGCTGGCGGCGCTTGTCGCGCAGCCCCCGCAACAGGCGGTAGGGCGGAAAGCGCACCTCCTTCGGGCGCGGCGGTGTGGTGCGCAGCAGCCAGAAGATCACCGGCAGCGCCAACAGCGCCAGCAGCGCCGCCGGATAAGCGAAGCTCAACTGCCCCAGCCATGCCGCAAGCGAGGTTGTCATGCCGCACTCTCCCGCGCTGCCGCGCCCGCCTGCCGCGCTGTCGCGCCATCCTGCCCGGCCAGCGGCACATCGCGCAGGCGCGCATGCAGCGCCAGCAGCGCCTGCTGTGGCGGCTGATCGGTGCGGTGAATCTGAAACGTCCAGCCCAGTCGGCGAGCTTGGCTGGCCAGGTCCTCGCGCAGGGCGGCCAGGCGCGCGGCATAGGCCTCGCGCAAGTCTTCGGCGCGCTCGCTCAGGAAGCTGTCATGGCCGTCCATGTCGGCAAAGCGCACGCGCCCCTGCCAGGGGAAGCTTTCCTCCGCCGGATCTACCACCTGCAACAGATGCCCGCGCACATTGCCCTCGGCCAGTCGCGCCATGCGGTTGAACAGTTCTTGCGGATCGGCAAGGAAATCGCCAATGAGCACCACGGTGGAAAAACGTGGCAGGCGTTGCAGGGGTGGCAGACCGGCATGCTTTTCCGGCGCGTCGCGCAGGCGCTCAAGCCACCAGCCGGCCATGCGCTCGAAACCGGCGCGGGTGTGATCTGGCCGCAGCGGCGCGCCCAGTGCGGCAGCGCGTTCACCGGCGCGCTGGGCCAGCCGCGCCAGCGCCAGCGCCAGCA
>JAJRRZ010000088.1 GCA_024279045.1 Alphaproteobacteria bacterium | reverse complement strand
TCCGCGCAGGTGGTGGAGGCGGTGGTGGAGGCTCTGGCCCTGCTCAAGGCCGGTGTGCCCATGGTCATCGACCCGGTGATGGGCGCATCATCCGGCGGACGGCTGGTGCCCGCCACCTCGCGCTCCTGGCGCAAGCAACTGCGCCTGCTGTGCGCCGCCACGGGCGCCACAACCCTGCTCACGCCCAACATCCTGGAAGCCTCCGCCCTGCTGGTGGGCGAGCTGCCCGCCGGTGGGCGGCGCATCATGCGCCTGCAGGCCGAGGCCCTGCACGAGCGTTACAAGTGCGCGGTGTTGCTCAAGGGCGGCCACCTGCCCGAGCGCGATTCGGTAATGGACGTGCTGGCCGATGCCGACGGCGTGCACCCCTTCATCAGCCCGCGCATCAAGGTGGAAGACCTGCGCGGAACGGGATGCACCCTGGCCACGCTCATCGCCGCGCACCTGGCCCACGGGCGCGACCTGCGCGCCGCCATCGCCAGCGCCCGCGCGCAACTGCTGAAAGGATTGCAACAGCCCCAGCCCATCGGCGGCAGGGGCGCGCCACCGCTGCGCCTGCCCATGCCGGAGGCGGCGGGGGCCCGTACAACATCACCGGCCAGCGAGGCCGACAATGTCATTCCCATTCAACACAAGCCCATTCAACGCAAGGAGACCGACTGACATGAGCAACCACACCACCACCCGCCGCGGCCTGTTCGGGGCCGCCGCCGCAGCAGCCGCCGGCATCGCCACCAGCGCCACGCTGGCAACACCGCACGTGGCCCGCGCCGAGGCAAAGGCCCTGGAGGTGAAGATGGTAACCTCCTGGCCGAAGAACCTGCCCGGCCCGGGTGTCTCCGCGGAGATCCTGGCACGCGACATCACCCGCCTGACCGGCGGCAGGCTGAAGGTGAAGGTATATGCCGCCGGCGAGCTGGTCGGCGGGCTGGCGGTGTTCGATGCGGTGCAGAACGGCACCGCGGACATGGCCCACACCGCCTCGCTGTTCTGGGGTGGCAAGGTGCCCGCCGCGGCGCTGTTCACCGCTGGCCCCTTCGGCCTCACGCCGTTGGAGCATCGCGCCTGGCTGGAGCAGGGCGACGGCCAGAAACTGTGGGACGAGCTTTATGCCCCCTTCGGCATCAAACCGCTGATGTGCGGCAACACCGGCCCATCCATGGGCGGCTGGTTCAAGAAGCCGGTAAAATCGCTCGACGACCTGAAGGGCCTGAAGATGCGCATGCCGGGCCTGGGCGGGGCGATTCTGAGCAAGCTGGGCGGCACGCCGGTGTCCATGCCGCCGGGCGATATCCAGCCGGCCCTGCAATCCGGCGCCATCGACGCCACGGAGTTTCTCGGCCCGGCTTCCGACATGGCCCTGGGCTTCTACAAGGTGGCGAAGGTCTATCACTACCCGGCGCTTCACGAGCCCAACGGCGCTGGCGAGCTGTTGATCTCGCGCAAACTGTGGGAGAAGCTGGACGAGGACACCCGCCGCGCCGTTCAGGTGGCCTGCGCCGCGGAAGCCGCGCGCTCGCTGGCCGAGCACACCTGGCGCAACGCCGCCGCCCTGCGCACGCTGAAGGAGAAGCACGGCGTGCAGGTGCTGGCCTATCCAGCGGATGTCGTTGCCGCGGCGCGCAAGGCGGCGGACGAGGTGCTGGCCGAGCTGGCGGCGAAGGATGCGCTGAGCGGCAAGGTGGTGAAGTCGTGGCTGGCGGCGCGCGATCATCTCGCACCGTGGAACGAAGTGGCCCTGCGCGCCTTTTTCGATGCCCGCGGAGTGTGATTACACATTCCCCGCGCGGCAAACCGGGCTATAACAGGGGCCAATGGCGTTTACCGGGAGAAGTGTCATGAACATTCACAAGATGCCGAAGTTTCGCGTAACCACCGGCCCGCTGCCTGCCTCGCGCAAGATTTACGTGAAAGGCGAGCAGCCGGGCGTGCGCGTGGCCATGCGCGAGATCACGCTGGACCCCTCGGCCAACGAAGAGCCGCTGGTGGTCTATGACACCTCCGGCCCCTACACCGATCCGGATGCGCGCATCGATGTGGCGCAAGGCCTGCCGCGGCTGCGCGAACAGTGGATCGAGGCGCGCGGCGATACCGAGATCGTGCCGCCGCGCCCGGTGAAGCCCGAAGACAACGGCAACATCTCCGAAGCGGCGCTGGCCCCGGAGTTTCCCGCCCTGCCGCGCCCGCGCCGGGCACGCAGCGGGCAGGCGGTAACGCAGATGGCCTATGCGAAACGCGGCATCATCACCCCGGAGATGGAATATGTCGCCATTCGCGAAAACGCCCGGCTGCAGGCGCTGAAGGAACTCGTTGCCGAGGCGAAGGCGCAGGGAGCCGATCTTTACAGCCCCGGCATGGACTGGCCGGGCGGCAAGATCCCGCAGGTCATCACCCCGGAGTTCGTGCGCGACGAGGTGGCCAGAGGCCGCGCCATCATCCCGGCCAACATCAACCACCCCGAAACCGAGCCGATGATCATTGGCCGCAATTTCCGCACCAAGATCAACGCCAACATCGGCAATTCGGCGGTGGTCTCCGACATCGCCGAAGAGGTGGAAAAGATGGTCTGGGCCATCCGCTGGGGCGCGGATACGGTGATGGATCTCTCCACCGGCAACAATATCCACAACATCCGCGAATGGATCATCCGCAACAGCCCCGTGCCCATCGGCACCGTGCCCATCTATCAGGCGCTGGAGAAGGTGGATGGCAAGGCCGAGGAGCTGACCTGGGAAATCTTCCGCGACACGCTCATCGAACAGGCCGAGCAGGGGGTGGACTATTTCACCATCCACGCCGGGGTGCGGCTGGCCTACATCCCGCTCACGGCAAGGCGCGTAACCGGCATTGTCAGCCGCGGCGGCTCCATCATGGCCGCCTGGTGCCTGGCGCACCACAAGGAGAGCTTCCTCTACACCCACTTCGAGGAAATCTGCGAAATCATGAAGGCCTATGACATCGCCTTCTCGCTGGGCGATGGCCTGCGCCCCGGCTCCATTGCCGATGCCAACGACGAGGCGCAGTTCGCCGAACTGAAGACGCTCGGCGAGCTGACGAAGATCGCCTGGCGGCACGATGTGCAGGTGATGATCGAAGGCCCAGGCCACGTGCCCATGCACAAGATCGCCGAGAACATGGAACTGCAACTGAAGCACTGCCACGAAGCGCCATTCTACACCCTCGGCCCGCTGGTAACCGACATCGCCCCGGGCTATGACCACATCGCCTCGGCCATCGGCGCGGCGCAGATCGGCTGGCTGGGCACGGCCATGCTGTGTTACGTAACGCCGAAGGAGCACCTCGGCCTGCCCGACCGCAACGATGTGAAGGAAGGCGTGATCACCTATCGTGTCGCGGCTCATGCCTCCGACCTGGCCAAGGGCTTTCCCGGCGCGCAGCGGCGCGATGATGCGCTCTCCCGCGCGCGTTTCGAGTTCCGCTGGCGCGATCAGTTCCACCTGGCGCTGGATCCGGAACGGGCGGAGGAATTCCACGACCAGACCCTGCCGAAGGAAGCACACAAGACGGTGCATTTCTGCTCCATGTGCGGGCCGAAGTTCTGCGCCATGAAAATCAGTCAGGACGTGCGCGACATGGCGGCAAGACAGCAGGCTGAACAGGGCATGGAAGAGATGAGCCGCAAGTTCCGCGAGGTGGGCGGCAAGGTCTACGTGGATGGCAATGCCGCGCAGGCCGGCAACGACACACCGGAGAAGGCCGATTGACGCAAACGCAGGTGCCGCAGGCGTTGCTGCATCAGCCACATGGCGATGCCCTGCTGTTCAGTGCCCCGCATGATGCGGTGATTGCCGCGCACACCCCGGCGCAGGTGGCGAATGCGCTGAAACGCCTGCAATGGGCGCTGGACGAGGGCAGGACGCTGGCACTGGCCTTGTCCTACGAGCTGGGCCACCTGCTGGCCACGCCACCGCTGCCATGTCCGCGCAAGCCCCATGAGCACGTGCCGCGCCCGCCACTGATCTGGGCGCTGCCGGTGGATGCGCCGCAACGGCTCGATGCACGACAGGCCGCAGCCTTCCTGTGCCGCCGCGCGGCACAAACGGCGCATCTCTTCTGCCCCGCCACCACCGCCGAGCCGCCACGCCCGGCGCTTGACGAGGCCGCCTTCGCGCGGGCCTTCACGCGCATCCAGCAGTATATCGCCGCCGGCGATACCTATCAGATCAACCTCACATTTCCGCTGTTCTTCGCCACCACCCTGCACCCGGCGCGGCTGCACGCCGCGCTGCTGCGCCAGCAGCCCGCCCCGCACGCCGCCTTTCTGGAACTGGCCACGCAAGATGGCGAGCCGCTGTGGGTGGCCTCCGCCTCGCCGGAGCTGTTCCTGGAGTTCGATGGCGCGGGCGGCATGCACACCCGCCCGATGAAGGGCACCGCGCCGCGCCATGCCGACGCCGCGCGGGATGCAGCCAGCGCCGAAGAACTGCGCGGCGATGCCAAGACCCGCGCGGAAAACCTGATGATCACCGACCTGATGCGCAATGACCTGGGCCGCATCGCCGAGATCGGCAGCGTGCGCGTTCCGGCGCTGCACGTGGTGGAGAGCTATCCGACGGTGCACCAGATGGTCTCGGAGGTGCGCGCGCGCATGCCTGCACACGTGCCGCTGGCCGATCTCCTCGCCGCACTGCTGCCCGCCGGCTCCATCACCGGCGCGCCGAAGCGCCGGGCCATGGAGATCATCGACGAGCTGGAGCACACCGCCCGCGGGCTGTATACCGGCAACATCGGCTGGCTGCGCAAGACGCCGGATGGCCATTACGAAGGCATGCTGTCCGTGGTCATTCGCACCGCATTGCTTGATGTGCACGGCAACGGGCGCATGGGCATCGGCGCGGGCATCGTCGCCGATTCGCAAGCCGGGGCCGAATACGCCGAGTGCCTGCTGAAGGCACGGTTCCTGCGCGATGCCTTGCGCGAGGAGGAGCCCGCCCAATGATATCGGCCCCATATCATGACCATTTGCGCCGCCTGCCCGGCCCATCCGCACCGCCGCGGCCCACCGTGCGGCGTCCGGCACTCATCGAAACCCTGCTGCTGGAAGAAGGCGGCGCGTTGCGCCACCTCGACGACCACCTGGCGCGGCTGGCGGCCTCGGCCCGCGTATTGGGCATGACCTGCCCACTGCCGCGCATCCGCCACCGCCTCGCCACCTTCGTCTGGCGCTTGCCTGTGCCGCGCATCGTGCGCCTGCAACTGGATGCCGACGGCGCCTTGCACCTCTCGCACCGCCCACTGCCGCCCACCGGCGGCGCCGCGCCCTTGCCGCTGGCGCTGGCTGATATCCGCACTCACCCGGCGGACATGCTGCTGCGCCACAAGACCACCCGGCGGCGCTTCCTCGATGCCGCGCGCGAGCGCGCCCGGCGCCGCCACGGCGCGCGCGAGGTGCTGTTCGCCAATATCCGCGGCGAGATCACCGAAGGCAGCTTCACCAACCTGTTCGTGCTGCCCGCGGGAGAAGAGACATTGCTCACTCCGCCCGTTGCCTGCGGCCTGCTGCCGGGCATACTGCGCCAGCACCTGCTGCGACAGGCCCGCGCGCGCGAGGCCATCATCACCCTGCCGATGCTCGACACACTGCTGGCTGATGGCGCGCGATTGTTCGTCGGCAACGACGTGCGCGGCCTGCAGCCTGCCCACCTGCTTGCCGGCTGAATCGCCCGAAGCGCACAAATGACGCGCGGCAACGGCATGAACACTCAGCCTGCCAGTTGTTGCAGCTCGGAGAGGATCAGATCGCCCATCTCGGCGGTGGAGATGATCTTCGCGCCGGGCTGGGCAATGTCGGCGGTGGCCACACCCTGCGCCAGCGCGTTGGCGATGGCCTGCTCCACGCGGTCTGCCCAGTCGCCCATGTCGAAGGAATAGCGCAGCATCATCGCGGCGGAAGCGATCATGGCGATGGGATTGGCCTTGCCCTGCCCGGCAATGTCCGGCGCGGAGCCGTGCACCGGCTCATACATCGCCCGCCGCCGCCCCGTCTGCGGATCCGCCGCGCCCAGCGAGGCCGATGGCAACATGCCCAGGCTGCCGGTGAGCATCGCCGCCACGTCGGAGAGAATGTCGCCGAACAGGTTGTCGGTAACGATCACGTCGAACTGCTTCGGCTGGCGCACGAGCTGCATGGCGCAGTTGTCGGCAAGGATGTGCTGCAATTCCACGTCCGCGTAATCGTCCGCATGCACCCGGCGCACCACCTCGTCCCACAGCACACCGGTCTTCATCACGTTCTTCTTGTCGGAGGAATGCACCAGATTGCGCCGCGTGCGCGCCAGGTCGAAGGCGACGCGGGCAATGCGCTCCACCTCGTGCTCGTGATAGAGTTGCGTGTCCACCGCGCGCTTCTCGCCGCTTTCCAGCACGACCAGCTCCTTCGGCTGGCCGAAATAGACCCCGCCGGTCAGCTCGCGGACGATGAGAATGTCCAGCCCCTCCACCAGCTCCTTCTTCAGCGACGAGGCCTCGGCCAGCGCCGGGTAGCAGATCGCCGGGCGCAGGTTGGCGAACAGTTCCAGATCCTTGCGCAGGCGCAACAATCCGGCCTCCGGGCGCACCTCGTAGGGCACATCGTCCCACCGCGGGCCGCCCACCGCGCCGAACAGCACCGCATCCGCCGCCAGCGCCTTGTCCATGTCCTCCTCGGAGATGGCCACGCCATGCGCGTCATATGCCGCACCGCCGACGAGGCCTTCCTCCATCTCGAAACGGGCAATGCCGGTCTCGTTCATCCAGTCGAGGATCTTCCTCGCCTCGGCCATGATCTCCGGGCCGATGCCATCACCGGCCAGCAGCAGGATGCGGTAGCTTTGCATGGTGTGTTTCCCCGCAAGATGGTGTTGTTTGCCTGCTCGGCAGTTATCCCGCCAGCGCACGTTTCGTCAACGGCCCTCGCCCCCATGCTCGCCACCCTCTTCGGGCAACTGGTGCTTCATCATCAGCGGCGCGGTGGCAATGGCGAAGACGAAAGTCAGCGGCAACAGGCCGAAGACCTTGAAGTTCACCCAGGCATCGGTGGAGACATTGCGCCAGACCACCTCGTTCAGCCCGGCCACGAACAGGAAGAACAGCGCCCAAGCCCAGGTGAGCTTGCGCCAGCCGGCATCGCTCATGCGGAAGGCCTCGCCCATCAGCATCTTCAGGAACAGCCGGTTGAACATCAGCCCGCCCAGCAGGATGGCGGCGAACAGCACATTCACCAGCGTAACCTTCAGCTTGATGAAGACATCATCTTGCAGCCAGATGGTCAGTCCGCCGAAGGCCAGCACAAAGACCAGCGCGATGATGGGCATCAGCGGCAGGCGGCGGATTTTCCACCACGTGTAGCCCATGGCCAGCGCGGCGCTGACCATGTAGGCGGCTGTGGCGGCGAAGATGCCCCATTTGGCATTGACCAGGAAGAACAGCAACAGCGGCCCGGCCTCGGTGAGCATCTTCAGCCCACCGCTCAGTTCGCCGCGCGTCGATGCGCCAGAACTGCTCATGTGCGGCTTTCCTCCTGTTCGTCCACCCCGGCAATGGCCGCGGCAAAGGCTTGTGCATCGAAAGGCTGCAGATCGTCAATGCCTTCGCCGACGCCAATGGCATGCACCGGCAGGCCATGCTGCTCGGCAATGGCCACCAGGATGCCGCCGCGCGCGGTGCCGTCGAGCTTGGTCATCACCAGCCCGGTAACGTCAGCCACCTCGCGGAACACCTTCACCTGATTGAGCGCATTCTGTCCGGTGGTGGCGTCCAGCACCAGCAATACCGCATGCGGCGCATCCGCCATGACCTTCTTCATCACCCGCACGATCTTCGCCAGTTCGTCCATCAGCTCCTTGCGGTTCTGCAGCCGCCCGGCGGTATCCATGAACACCACGTCCACCTCTTCCGCCCGCGCCTTTTCCAGCGCGTCATAGGCCAGCGCCGCGGCATCCGCGCCGGTATCGCGCGCCTCGAACAGCGCACCGCTGCGCTGCGCCCAGATCTTCAACTGCTCCACCGCGGCAGCGCGGAAGGTATCGCCCGCCACCAGCATCACCTTGTGCCCCTCGCGCCGGGCAATGGCGGCGAGCTTGCCGATGGTGGTGGTCTTGCCCGAGCCGTTCACCCCCACCACCAGCACCACGAAGGGCCTGTGCGCCGCGTCCATTTCAAAGGGCTGTTCCACCTGTTTGAGCACCTTGGCGATTTCCTCGGCCATCACCGCGCGCACCTCCCGCGGGCTGATGCTCTTGTCGAAGCGCTCGCGGCGCAGGCGCTCGATGATGCGGTCGGTCATCCGCAGCCCCAGGTCGGCCTGGATGAGAATGTCCTCCAGCTCCTGCAGCATCTCTTCGTCGAGCTTGCGGCGGGTGAAGATGCCGGCGATGCCGCTGCTCAGGCGCGAGGAGGTTTTCGTCAAGCCATGCCTCAGCCGCCCGAAGAAGCCTCGCTTTTCTTCAGCGGGTGATGCTTCTTCCGGCTCGCTGACCGGCTGTGGTTCTGGCTGCGGTTCCGGCTCGCTGCGTGGCTCTGGCTCCACCTGCATCTCGGGCTCGGTTTCAACCCGCGGCGCAGGTTCAACCTCGACCCGTGGCTCGGCTTCGACCTGTTGTTCAGGCCCAGCCTGTTCAGGTTTGGCCTGTGCAGGTTCAGCCGGTTCAGGCTGGGCCTGTTCAGGTTCTTCGCGCTGCGGCTCGGCCTGTTCAGGCTCGGCCTGCTCAAGTTCTTCGCGCTGTGGCTCGGCCTGGTCAGGCTTAGCCCGCTCAGGCTCTGCCTGCTTGCGGCGAAACAGCTTGCGAAAGAATCCGGCCATCACGCCTCACTCCTGCTCCTGCGTGGCCACGCCTTCGGCCAGCAATTCCTCGCCTGCCACGCCGGCGATGCGCACCGGCACAATCTCGCCCACCGGCGCGTGCGGCGCCACGCGCACCACGGCGTTGTCCTCCGCCCGCGCAATACCGGGCCGCTCCACCAGCACGCGCCTGGCGCTTCCCACCTGCGCCGCCAGCCATGCCGCGCGCCGCCGCGCACCGGCCTCGCGCAAGGCCGCGGCGCGCTGCTTCACCACATCGCCAGCCACCTGCGGCATGCGCGCCGCCGGCGTGCCGGGCCGCGGGCTGAAGGGAAACACGTGCAACCATACCAGGTCGCACTGATCCACCAGCGCCAGCGAATTGGCGAACATTTCCTCCGTCTCGGTGGGAAAACCGGCAATGATGTCCGCGCCGAAGGCGATGTCGGGCCGCAAGGCGCGCGCACGCTGGCAGAAGTCGATGGCCTGCGCACGATTGTGCCGGCGCTTCATGCGCTTCAGGATCATGTCATCACCGGCCTGCAGCGACAGGTGCAGATGCGGCATTAGCCGCTCTTCATTGGCCAGCACCCGCAGGAATTCCTCGTCGATCTCCGCCACGTCGATGGACGACACCCGCAGCCGCTCCAGTTGCGGCACTTCGCGCAGGATGCGCGCGACGAGATGGCCCAGCCGCGCCGCGCCGAAGAGATCCTCGCCCCAACTGGTGATGTCCACGCCGGTGAGCACCACCTCGCGATGCCCGGCCTCTCGCGCCGCGCGCACCTGGGCGATCACCTCCTCCGCGGACAGCGAGCGGGCATTGCCGCGCCCGAAGGGAATGATGCAGAAGGTGCAGCGATGGTTGCACCCCGCCTGCACCTGCACAAACGCCCGGGTGCGCTCGGCAAAGCCGGAAAACGGCACCGGGCGGGCGCGCGTCTCGCGCATGATGTCGGACACCATCACCGGCTTTTCAGCCGCGCGCCGCAGTTGCCCGGCCACGGCGCGCCACGCCGCGGCATCGAGCTTTTCCGCATTGCCCAGCACCGCGTCGGTTTCGGCCATGCCGGCAAAGGCCCGCGCCTCCGTCTGCGCCGCGCAACCGGTAACGATCAGCGCCACATCATCACCCGCCTCGCGGCGCGCCTTGCGGATGGCCTGGCGCGCCTGACGCTGGGCCTCGGCGGTAACGGCGCAGGTATTGACAATTACCGCGCGCGACAACCCCGCCTCGGCGGCCAGCTTGCGCATGGCTTCCGATTCGTAGGCATTCAGGCGGCAGCCGAAGGTGATCAGCTTCGGATGTGCTGCATTGGCGTTCATGCGTTGGCGCTCTCGAACATCTCCTCGGGCAGTTCACCATCGAATTCGTGTTCCACCGGCCCGGTCATGCGGATGCGATCATCCTCTTCGCGCCAGTGAATGAACAGATCACCACCGGGCAGGGTGATGCGCGCCTTGCGCCCCGTCAGCCCCTTGCGCGCCGCGCACACGGCCGCCGCGCAGGCGGCGGTGCCGCAGGCCTTCGTCAGCCCCGCGCCACGCTCCCACACCTTCAGGCGGATGTGATCGGGCGCTTCGACCTTGGCCAGCGAGATGTTGGTCCCTTCGGGAAACACGGGGTGATTCTCCAGCAGTGGCCCGGCGACGGCCAGGTCCACCACGTCGAGATCATCCACCCAGAACACCGCATGCGGGTTGCCGACATTGACCACGCTGGGCGTGTGCAGCACCGGATCATCGATGGGCCCGATCTGCAGCTCGATGCCGCGCGTGTCGCGAAACTCCTCGGCCAGCGGAATGTCCTGCCAGCCGAAGCGCGGCCTGCCCATGTCCACCTCCACCATGTCATCCACCGCGCGCCACGCTTTCAGGATATCGGCATCGGTGCGGATGACCACGGCATCCTGGCCGCTTTCGCGCATCAGCAGATCGCCGACGCAGCGCGTGGCATTGCCGCAGGCGGCCACGCGCGAACCGTCGCGGTTGAAGATTTCCATGAACACATCCACGCCCTCGGTTTCGTCCGGGCGCAGGATGATGATCTGATCGCAACCCACACCATTGTCGCGATCACCAATGGCCCGCGCAATGGCGGCGGTCATGGGCAGGCCACGCAGCGCGGCGCGGCGCGCATCGATGATGACGAAGTCGTTGCCCAGCCCGTTCATCTTGAGAAATGGCACCGCCATGATGAGCCGTCCCGCAATCGTTGCCGCAATCATCGCGGCAATCTGTTGGTTCGCGCGGAATATAGGCAGCTTGCGGCGCGAACACAAACACCACGGATGACAACCACGGAACCGGTGAGGGAGTGCGGCGCTGGCCAGGCACCAACCTGCCCCGGAAAACAGGACGCACAATGTGCGCGGAAAAACGCGGCCCTTGCCACACACTGACTTGCGTCGGCAGAAGCCAAACGCACAATGTGCGTGGAAAAGCGTAGCCTTTGCCACACATCGACCTGCGTCGGCAAAAGTCAAACGCACAATGTGCGTGGAAAAGCGCAGTCCTTGCCACACACCGACCTACGTCGGCAAAAAGTCAAACGCACTATGTGCGTGGTGGGCGGTACTGGGATCGAACCAGTGACCCCTACGATGTCAACGTAGTGCTCTACCGCTGAGCTAACCGCCCGATACGCAACAGGGATATATCGCCACGTCGCGGCGCTGGCAAGGCTTTCGCGCAAGCTCATTGCCCACACGGCGGACAATGCCTGCCAGACAACATCGACCAGACAAGGCCAGCCAGACAATGGCCAACAGAGACATTGCCTGCCAGACAGTGCCGACCAGATATTGTCGGCCAGGCAATGTCGGTCAGACAACGTCGGTCAGGCGGCCATGAGGCGTTCGACCTCATCCACCAGTTGGCGCAGATGAAAGGGCTTGGACAACACCTGTGCGCCTTCCGGCGCGCCGCTTTCCGGGTTCAGGGCAACGGCGGCAAAGCCGGTGATGAACATGATGCGCAGGCCCGCATGGCGCTGTGCCGCGCGCCGCGCCAGTTCGATGCCGTCCATCACCGGCATGACGATATCGGTCAGCAACAGATCGACCGGCTCGTGTTGCAGCAGCGCCCATGCCTGTTCGCCATCGGCGAAGTCGATGACTTCGTGGCCAGCCTGTTCCAACGCCTTCTTCAGGAAGCGCCTGAGCGCCTCGTCGTCTTCCGCCAGCAGGATTTTCACCATCCCAACTCCCCGAACACACCTGTTTGCCATTGCCCGCCCCGCCAATGGTAAACAATTTCCTACACCAGGCTGGGCAGCACGGGCAATGCGCGACGCCACACATGATTAACGCCCGGCATCACGCCCAATCGGGGACATCACTTGCGGCGCGGCTCCCAGGCCATCAGCCGCTCGCAGGTTTCCTGCAACTGTTCGTAGGATTGCCAGTGAATGATCAACCGCCCCTGTTCGCCACGGCCCTTGCGGATATCCACCTCCATGCCCAGGGCCTCTTCCAGATCGTGGCGCAGGGCGCGGATGTCGGGCGCATCGTCCCAGGCGGGTTGCACCGCATCTGTGGAGCCATCCGCATCGGCCCCGGCCTCATCACCATCTTGCGCCGCCTGCCGGGCGAGCTTTTCCGCCTCGCGCACCGACATGCCCAGCTTGATGATGCGCTTTGCCAGCGCGGTGGGGTCGGGCGTGGCCACCAGGGCGCGCGCGTGCCCGGCGGAAAGCGCCCCGTCGCGCACCAGCTCCAGCACCTCCTCGGGCAGTTTCAGCAGCCGCATGGTGTTGGCCACGTGGCTGCGGCTCTTGCCGATGACCTCGGCAAGCTGCTGCTGCGTGTAGCCGAACTGCTCCACCAGCCGCTGATAACCGCGCGCCTCTTCCAGCGCGTTGAGATCGGCACGCTGCACGTTCTCGATCAGCGCCACTTCCAGCGCCGCGGCATCGTCCAGTTCGCGCACGATGACCGGCACCTCGTGCACCCCGGCCATCTGCGCGGCGCGCCAGCGGCGCTCGCCGGCGACGATTTCGTAGCGCCCCGGCTCCTCCGCGGGCCGCACCAGGATGGGCTGCAACAGGCCCTTTTCGGCAATCGACTGCGCCAGCTCGCGCAGTTCCTCTTCGTCGAAATGCTGACGCGGGTTGAACGGGCTGGGCAGCAGGTCGGCCAACGGCATGGTCTGCAGGCCGTCGCGTCCATCCGCCGCGCCAGCATCCACCGGCGTATCACCAAGATCATCGCCGATCAGCGCCGCCAGCCCGCGGCCCAGTCGCTTCTTCTGTGCGTTCATGTTCTGCCCCGTGTGTGATTCGATGATGTTTCGAATATGAATCGATCAGGATGCGGTGCGCAAGGCCTGTTCACGCTGGATGATTTCGGAGGCGAGACGAATATAGGCCTGCGACCCGGTGCAGCGATGATCATACAACAGCACCGGCTTGCCGTGCGAAGGCGCTTCCGAAACCCGCACGTTGCGCGGGATGACCGTCTGATAAACCTTCTCGCCCAGCACCGCGCGCACATCTTCCGCCACCTGTTCGGACAGCGAATTGCGCCTGTCATACATGGTCAGCACGATGCCCTGGATGCTCAAGCGCCGGTTCAGCGACTGGCGCACCCGCTCCACCGTCTTCAGCAGTTGCGAGAGGCCCTCCAGCGCGAAATACTCGCATTGCAGCGGCACCAGCACCGCATCCGCCGCGCTCAGCGCGTTGATGGTCAACAGGTTCAGCGATGGCGGGCAATCCAGCAGCAGATAGGTGTAGGAACAATCGGCTGATGAAAGACAGGCGCGAATGGCATCATGCAGCCGATGGGCTTTGCGCTGAAACTCCGACAACTCAAGCTCCGCGCCCAGCAAGTCCAGCGAAGAGGGAGCACAATGCAATCCGGGGATGTGCGTCTCCCGGATGATGTCGCGCAGAGACGCTTCGCCGATCAGCACTTCATAGGTGGAGCGTCCCTTTGCCGCGCGCTCCAGCCCCAGCCCCGTGGTGGCGTTGCCCTGTGGATCCATGTCCACCACCAGCACCTTCTCGCCCACCGCCGCCAGGGCGGTGCCGAGGTTGATGGCCGTCGTCGTCTTGCCCACGCCGCCCTTCTGGTTTGCTATGGCCAATATGCGTGTAGAAATCTGTTCCTGCCGTTCAGTCATGCCGTATGTTCCACAGTTTCAGTATCACGCCCTGCTCATCGGTAACAGATGGTAACGCCTGCGAATCGAAATGCCAGCGTTGCCTGGCCGCGGCCAATTCAGCCTGTGCCGTGCGCCCCTTGGGCACCAGCGCGCTGGCCCCAGTTTCAAGCAATGGCGCCGCCATGTCCAGCAGCTTGTCCAGCGCCGCCAGCGCCCGCGCGGTGATCACCGTGCGCCCATCCACGCCCAGCGTCCGCGCATCCAGCGTTTCGATTCGCTGCTCAACTACTGTTATATCAATTCCCGCCCGCTGTGCCACCCGCTTCAGGAAAGCACACTTGCGCCTATTGGATTCCACCAGCACGAAGGGCGCCCGTTCGGGCGCAGCCAGCGCCATCACCAGCCCCGGCACGCCGGAGCCGGAACCGAGGTCGATGACCTGTTCGGCATCATCGGGCAGGTGCCCCAGCAACTGCACGCCATCCGCCACATGCCGCACCCAGGCATGCGGTAGAGTAGAGCGCGCCACCAGGTTGATCGCGGCGTTCCACTTGCCCAGCTCTTCCACATACATCCGCAGCCGATCGCAGGCCTCCGCATCCAGCCCGAAGAAGGCGCACACCTCTTCCGCCTCCGCGCTGGCGGGCAACAGCGGTTTCTGGGCAGCACTGACGCTCATGCCACCCCCGCCAGCCTGTGATGACGGCGAATACCGTTGACGAGAATGGCCAGCGCCGCCGGGGTCATGCCATCGATGCGCGCGGCCTGAGCGATGTTGGCCGGGCGCTGGCTGCGCAGTTTCTCGCGGATTTCGTTGGACAGGCCGGGCAAGGCATCCAGATCGAGATCCGCCGGTATGGCCAGCTGCTCCTCGCGGCGGATCAATGCCGCGTCGCGCTCCTGCCGGTCAAGATAGCCATGATACACCGCATGCGCCTGCAACCGCCGCAGCGATTCACGTGAAACACGCCCCAGCGCCGGCCAGATGCGCAGCACATCCTCCAGCGCCACGCCAGGCAGGGCCAGCAGCTCGATCACATTGCGCCGCCGCCCGTCGAGATTGATATTCAACCCGTGCTTGCGCGCCTGCTGCGGGGTCAGGTCGTGTTCGCGGGCAAAGGCGAACATCTCCCGCAATTCGCGCTGCTTGCGCCGCCACGCCGCCGCGCGCCGCGCGCCGACTACACCCCACTCCAGCCCCTTGCCGGTGAGCCGTTCGTCAGCATTGTCGGCGCGCAGGATCAGCCGGTATTCCGCGCGCGAGGTAAACATGCGATACGGCTCGCTCACCCCGCGGCTGACAAGATCATCCACCAGCACGCCGATGTAGCTCTCCGTGCGCGACAGCGCCACCGGCTCAAGCCCGGCCACGTGCCGCGCCGCGTTGATGCCCGCCAATATGCCCTGCGCCGCGGCTTCCTCGTAGCCCGTGGTGCCGTTGATCTGCCCGGCCAGAAACAGCCCCGGCACCCGCCGCAGCATCATGTGCGCGTCAAGCTCGCGCGGATCGACATGGTCGTATTCGATGGCGTAGCCCAGCTTCAGGATGGGCGCGCGCTCCAGCCCCGGAATGGAGGCAATCAGCGCATGCTGCACATCCTCCGGCAGCGATGTGGAAATGCCGTTGGGATAGACAGTGTGATCATCCAGCCCCTCCGGCTCCAGGAAGATCTGATGCCGCGGCTTGTCGGCAAAGCGCACGATCTTGTCCTCGATGGACGGGCAATAGCGCGGGCCGGTGCTGTCGATGCGCCCGGAATACATCGCCGAGCGCTTCAGGTTGGCGCGGATGATCTCGTGTGTCTTCTCGGTGGTATGCGTGATGTGGCACAGCACCTGCCGGTTGGCAATGCCTTCGCTGAGGAACGACAGAAACGCCGGCTCGTCATCACCGGGCTGCTCTTCCACGCGGCTGTAGTCGATGCCGCGCCCATCCAGCCGCGGTGGCGTGCCGGTCTTCAGCCGCCCCATGCGCAGGTCCAGCTCGTGCAGCCGCTGCGCCAGCGCCAGCGACGGCGCATCGCCCATGCGCCCGGCGGGCCAACTCTTTTCGCCGAGGTGGATCAGCCCGTTGAGAAAGGTACCGGTGGTCAGCACCACTGCCCTGGCAGCAATGC
>JAJRRZ010000087.1 GCA_024279045.1 Alphaproteobacteria bacterium | reverse complement strand
TGCGTCTCATGGGCATTTTGGCAAAATGGCAGCGGTTTTTCGTTCGCAGGCAATAGTGGAGCTATTGGCAAGAACGAAAAACCGTCTGATATGAAGCCAAAATGCACATGGGGAGTGCTCAGGTATTGAGTCCAGACCCTACAGGTGTCTCAAATTCCAACACCATCAAGGGCAAGACCGACGGCATCGAAATTCGCCAGGCAGGCGCGGCATACGCTTCTGTGTTTGCCTTTACCGGCACCACCATCATCGGTGAAACGCAAGATGGCGTGCAGATTACCGATACGAACAGCAGCATGACGGACATCGCGGTTACGGTGCATGACGTTCAGGCCGGCAGCCGCGGCATCAATCTCGACAATCAGGGAACAGGCACGGTCTCCGTCGTTGCCACTGGCAACATCACCGGTGTTGGCGGGCTGGGCAATGCCACCGGTGGCGATGCCATAGACATCAATACCAGCAGCACCAGCGGCTCATACGATCTTGCCATGGCGCCGGACATGGCTGTTTATGTCGCAACACAAAGCGGCAAGGTCATCGAGGCCGGCGCCGACGGCATTGACGTGTGGCACGAGGGCAAGCTAGGCGTCGAGATCCAGTCGAATGCCAATATCACAGCCGGTGCGGATGGCATTGAAGTGGACATGACCAATGCCGACGCTGGCAAGCTGATCATTGACAGCACCGGCAGCATCGATGCACAGGCCAGCGGCATCAAGGCAATAACTGATGGCAAGGGCGATGCCACAGTTACCGTTGGCGGCGCGGTAACCGCTGCCGGCACAGGCACCGGCGAGGTGGGTATGGGCGTCATCCACCAGGGCGCAACGGGCAATGTCGATATCACGACCAATGCCACGGTTACCTTCAATGGCACCGGCACGGGCGAGGCGGCCATTGCTGCGGAGCGCAATGGTGCCGGCGCAACTGGTGATGTGAACATCGCGGTCAACGGGGCAGTAACCTCCAAGACGCATGGTGTCATCGCCATCAACGATGCTGACAGCGGCAACTCCAAGATTACTCAGAATGCCGCTGTGACTGCTGATTATTCAGGCGTCTGGATCAATCAGGGCGCTGACGGCGATGCCACCATCATTTCCAACGCCACGGTGGTCGCCAATGGCAACGCCACAGGCAATGTCGGCATAGGCATCGATCATGCCGGTACCGGAAACATCTTCATCAACGCCGCTGCCCTGGTCGAATTCAATGGCACCGGTGCCATGGAATATGCCGTGGATGCCACGCACACAGGCACTGGCGATATTACCGTCTTGACCAGCGTGGTGGATTCCGACACGCACGGCATCGCCGCCGATCACAGTGGCACCGGCTTCATTCAGGTGAATGCGCTGGGCAAGATAACCACAAAGGGCATCGGCATCGACGTGCTGGGCGGGAACGATGTGACGCGTGTGGGTGTTTCCGCCGCCGCCATTGATGCCAGCATGGGCAGCGATGGCATGCATGTGGTCAACAATGGCAGGGGAGGCACCGGGATAAGCGCCTTTGGCGCCATTGATGCGGGCAAGGACGGCATCTTCCTGTCAACCGGGAGCAACACCTTAAGTGCCGGTATCTATGTCTTTGCAGATGCTGCCATCAAGGCTGGCGAGAATGGCATCGACGCCACGCATAATGGTGTCGGCCTACTCCAAATCGGCGTCTTTGCGGATGTAACCGGTGGCACGGGCTATGCCATCAAGACCGCCACCCAGGCAGGCAATTTGACGTTGCTTCAGATCGACAATGGCGCAACCATCTCCTCCATGTCCGGCCAAGCCATCAGCAACAACCAGGGTGATTCCACCATCTACATCGCCTCTTCCACCACCATCCAGGGCGACATCTCGCTGGGCGATGGCACGGACGAGCTGAACATCAACGGCGCCAATGTCGCCGGTGTAACCCTGTTCGATGGTGGCGATGACACCTTGGCAGGTGATGGCTGGATCGATACGCTCAACTTCAATGGTGTAACACTCACCGCCAACGGTGGCATTTTCCAGAACTGGGAGGTGTTCAACCTGAACAACTCCTCCACCCTCAATGCCAACAGCGGCACCATCGGCGCCGGGCAGATGAACGTCAGCGCCGGCAGCACGCTGAATTTCGGCAATGCCGGCGCAGGCGCTCTCACCATTGCCGGAAATCTGAAAAACGACGGCACGGTTACCTCGCAGGACAACGCCACCGGCGATACGCTCACCGTCAATGGCAATTATGACGGCAATGGCAGCCTGCTCATCGACACCAGGCTGGATGACGGTGCGGTGGACACCACCGACAAGCTCGTCATCGTCGGCAACAACGATGGCGATATCCCCGTGAATGTGAACAATGTCAGCGGCGATGGCGGCTATACCGGTGATGGCCCCACCGACGGCATTCAGGTGGTGGAGGTGCAAGGCGCCAACAATGGCAACATCACGCTGGCCAACGGGCCATTGGTGGCGGGCGCCTACATCTATGACACCATCAACGACAATGGCTACCTGCAGTCCAAGCCCGCCACTAGCGCCATGGCCGTGGCGATGGCGCAAATGCTCATGCCCACCGCCATGGAAAGCCTGTGGGAGCGCACCAGCAGCAACTGGGCGGCCCGCCATGCGGCCACTGGCGGCTCCACGCAGGCGGCAGGCTTCGCCATCACCCCCACCGCCGCCACGCCGGTGGATCTCATCAGCGGCCTGTGGGTGCGCGCGCGCTATCGCTACCGCAAGGCCAATGCCGACATGACGGTGGCCGGCACCCCATTTGGGGGCAGCATGAAGACCAACCGCATCTGGGCGCAGATGGGCTACACCCACAACCTGATGGCCGATGCCTCCGGCGTGCTGGCCGGCAGCCTCTTCGCCCAATACAAATACACCAAGCTGAAGTTCAGCTCGCCCGGACTGAACGATGTTTCCTCCAATGCCAAGGGGTTTGGTGGCGGTGCGTCGCTTACCTGGATGGGCGCCAATGGCCTGTATGGTGATCTGTATGGCGAGGTGAACCGGCATCGGCTCGACGTTACGGATACCGTGCTGGCGGCCAGCGCCAAGACCTGGATCACCACCTGGCGGGCGAGCGTGGAAGGCGGCTGGCGCATTGGCGTGGCCGAAGGCGTCAACCTCATCCCGCAGGCGCAGCTCAACATCTCCGGCAGCAAGGTGAAGAGCTTCAACATCGGGGCCGTCAACTATGGTGGTGGTTCGTTTACGCAGGCCACCGGCCGCCTGGGCCTGGGCGTGGAGCTGTTCAATCTGGCCGTGAGCGATCAGATGGATCTGACAACGCAATTCACCGCCAGCATCCTGCATGACTTCAAGAAAAGCTACTCCACTTCCGTGAATGGTCAGCAGGTTACGGCGGAACTGTCGCCCACCCGTGCGGAACTGCGCTCCTCGCTGGTGGCGCACGACTACGCCAGCGGCCTGTCCTTCTTCCTGGAGAAAAGCTTCCAGCACTCGCTGAAGGGGCCAAAGCAGCATGTGCTGCACGTCAGTGGCGGCTTCAAGCTTAGCTTCTGAACGGCACAGGCTGTCATGACTTGTCCGGGGCGCATGAGCATATCTGTTCGTGCGCCCCGGATTTATCGGTGGAGCAAGCCATGCATGAAACCGGAATTGCCAAGGTGGGTGTGCTTGGCATGGCGGCGTTGATGGTTCTGACATTGACCGCGCCAGCCATCGCGCAGCAAAGCGCCGGCAAGGAAAACCCCCAGGCCACAGCGGCAGCGCCCGGCAAGAAAGCTGCGCGCTTTGCGCCAACCCCGTGGCAGGTGCGCTGCGTGGCGACAGGCGGCAAAGGCGGGGGAACCCGCTGCGTGCTTGGCCGCTCCATTGTCGAACTGCGCAGCAAACAGACCTTGCTGGCGATCAATATTTCCAACGACCGCAAGCAAATGACGCTGATGATGCCGCATGGGGTTGATCTGCGCAAACCCGCGCAATTGCTGGTGGACGGGCGTTCTGTCGGGAAGATAGCCTTCATCACCAGCCGCCCGCAGGGGCTGATTGCGCAATTGGCGCTGACACCGGCCATGCTGGAGGCCATGCGCAAGGGCAAGGCGCTGGCGGTGCGCATGTTGCTGCCTTCGGGCAAACCACTGCGAATCAGCACCGATCTGAACGGCTTCGCCGCAGCCCTGAAGAAATTGCGCTGATTCATTCAGCCTCCAAGGCCTGGACTCGAAGATTGGGAGCCTGCAATTTCCGCTGTGCCAGGGTCTGGACTCAAAGCTTGAGCACTCCCCATGGGCATTTTGGCTTCATATCAGACAGTTTTTCGTTCTTGCCAATAGCTCCACTATTGCCTGCGAACGAAAAACCGCTGCTATTTTGCCAAAATGCCCATGAGAAGCACTCATTTATTGAGACCAGACCCTGGGTGGCGCACTTTCCCTGTTCGTGCGGACCCTTGCGAACAGCCCACGTTCGGCCAGTGCGGCCCGGGCCGTCAGCCGTCCTTGAGGATGCGGGTGAGGAGGTTGATTTCCTTCTGCAGGGCCTCGTCCTGCTGAAGCAGTTGCTCGATCTTGCGCACCGCGTGCAGCACGGTGGAATGATCGCGCCCGCCGAAGCGCCTGCCTATTTCCGGCAGCGAACGCGAAGTCAGGCGCTTGGCCAGATACATGCCGATCTGCCGCGGGCGCACCACGGAGCGTGCGCGGCGCGCGGAGAGCAGCTCCGTCTTCGGCACCTGGTAAAGCTGCGAGACGGCCTTGAGGATGTCGTCGATGCGCACCGGGCGTGTCTCCTCGCGCTGGATGAGATCGCGCATGGCATGTGCCGCGGCGTCGAGATCAATGGGGGTGTTGCCCAGCAGCCGCTGCATGGCGATCACCCGGTTCAGCGCGCCTTCCAGCTCGCGGCCTGCGCCGTTGACCGTGGCGGCGATGAAATCCAGCACCTCCTCGCGCACCATCAGGTGCGGGTCGCGGCGGCGCAGCATCTCCAGCTTGCGGGCGAGGATGTCGCGGCGCATGTTCTCGTCAGGTTGCTGCATGTCCACCACCAGCCCGCCGATGAGCCGCGAGCGCATGCGCGCATCGAGTTTCTCCAGCATGGCCGGGGCGACATCCGCGGCAATGACCACCTGCCGGCGCGAATCGACCAGCGTGTTGAAGGTATGGCAGAATTCCTGTTGCATGGTCTTGCCCTGCAGGAACTGGAAATCATCGATGAGCAGCAGATCGATGTGCTGGAACTGCTCCTTGAATGACAGCACCTCGCGGCTCTTCAGCGCGGCGAGGAAGCGATACATGAACTGCTCCGCGGAGATGTAGAGCACGCGCTGATCGGGGTTGGCCTGGCGGCGCTGCCAGCCGATGGCGTGCAGCAGGTGGGTCTTGCCCAGGCCCGTTCCGGCATGGATGAACAGCGGATTGACGCGCACGCCCTGCGCACCCTCGGCCACCTGCCGGGCGGCGGCGTGAGCCAGTGCGTTGGGCATGCCGACGACGAAGGTGTCGAAGGTGAGATCCGGGTCCAGCCCGGCCTCGGCATCGGGCACCATGGGCCGGGCGGGCCGCTTGCCGTTGCGCCTGTGCGGCACCGGGGCAGCGGCATTGCCGGTGGGGTGCAGATCAGCGGCAGGCTGCGGCCGCGCCGCACCGCGGATCTTCAACCGCACCTCGGCAACGTCGTCGAAACAGTCGCGGCAGGCAGCACGCAATCTGTCCAGATAGTGGGTCTCGATCCACGTCTTCAGAAAACGCGTGGGCACGGAGAGAATCAGCCGTCCATCTTCCCGGGCTTCCAGCTCCATGCGGGCAAACCAGTTGTTGAACAGATCCGCGCCCAACTCCGCTTTCAAGCGGTTGCGCGCACGTTGCCAGTGATGATGCAGTTGCTCTGTCATTGGCGCAAAAGCCCCCTGTTCCGTGGCGCGAATGAACGCCACAGCTCCCTGTCCCGATGGTGATGCGTTTCTTTCCGATGGCGCGCCATGTGCTTCCGCACCGCCAGAGCGGCACGCAAGCTCCCCCGGCCAATGGCGAAACGCCCCCCTTGATTGAATCGTTCTTCCGGACACGGCGCGGTACAAACGCAACCGGATGTCATATGCGGAACGACATGCATTCCACCCTGATCCGGCGTGGCGGATGGCCTCGTGCCCGTGCTGGAAAGAACCCTACTATCCGAAGGACAGAAGGGGCAATATGGTTGGCGTGAAACGAAAGCATGGGTGAATGCGCCAGGGGATGACGAGAGCTGACGGGTGTGGCGCAAGAGCCTGATTCACGGCATTGGCGATTGCCCGGAGGCGGATTTGGAGGTGCTGCGGCAGCGATACCCGGAGCGGTGAAAATGCAATGTCTGATTGTGGCATCAATGGTTGAAAATGGAATGTTCCAGATGATGTCGGGCAAACTTCTGTGAATCGGCAATTTTTTTGCGCAGGTGGAAAAGTTTCCGGGAAATCGTCCCGAAAAACGACTAACACATTGTGTTATTGCCATTTTTGAAAGGATTGGGCGTCTCTCATTTTATGCATTGAATCGAATGTTTCACGCTCGGCAGACCGTGCATCACGCACCGGAGGCGAAAGCGGGCCATGCCGTGGCATCATGGGAGGGCAGCCGGGGATCATGCTGCTGCAATCAGGCAGCGCAACCATGCACTGCCGCTCCGAGACCTTGTCCTGAGGAAGGATGGTGGAGCCGAGCGGAATCGAACCGCTGACCTCCTCAATGCCATTGAGGCGCTCTCCCAACTGAGCTACGGCCCCATCCTGTGCGGGCGGCACCTGGCCAAGCCATTGCCGGTATTGGCGCTGCAGCCACCCGGCAGTGCCCGGACAACATCCGCGCGACGCGCCCTTAAATAATGCGTCCGACATTGTCGCGCAAGAGGGCTGAGGCGAAAAATCAGGGCAATCGCATTTGGCATCAATGGACGTTACATGTGTGCAGCAACGTCTCCATTTCGCGTCATGCCCGGGCTTGACCCGGGCAGCCAGAGTGGCCGACGCTTGAACCTATCATGCTGGATTGTCGGGTCAAGACCGGCAATGACAAGCAGGAAGAGCATTTTATCAAGCCGCATATCGCAACTGTCCCAAATGCGATTGCCCTGGGCAAAAAATCACGCACCACCGGCGGCGGCGTCATCCGCGCGGGCAGCGGCAGCGCTGCCGCCGCTGCGCGCGGCATCGCCCACCATGCGCAAGCGGGCCGGGATGAATATGCGAAAGGCCGTGCCAGTTCCCGATGGCGGTGGGTTGATCAGGTCGATCTCGCCCTCGTGCAGGTGCACGATCTCGTGGGTGATGGCCAGTCCCAGGCCGCTGCCGCCGTGCGCGGCGCTGGCGGCGACGAACGGCTCGAAGAGGTGCTCGCGCACCTTTTGCGGCAGGCCGGGGCCGTTGTCAGCGATGATGATCTCAACGCCACCATCCATCTCGCGGGCGCTGATGCTGATGGCTGGTGCGCCTGCCGCGGGTGGCGTGGCATGCAAGGCGCGCGCGGCATTGTGCGCCAGGTTGAACAGGGCGCGGAACAACTGGTCGGGGTCGGCATCGACATGCAAGGCGCGCGGCACGCGGTTGTCCAGCCGCAGGCCGCGGCGCTGCGGCAGGCTGGCGAACACCTCGTCCACCACATCGTGCAGGGCGATGATGGCGCGGTGCGGCGATGGCTCGCGCAAGCGGCCATAGCGCAGGGTGGCGGAACAGAAGCTGATGGCACGTTGCAGGCTGTGCAGCAGCTTCGGGGCGAAGCACCGCACCAGCGGATCGTCGGCCTCGGCCAGGCGGTCGGAAATCATGTGCGCGCCGGCGAGCATGTTGCGAAGTTCATGGGAGATGCGCGAGACCGCCGCGCCCAGTGCGGCAAGGCGGCTCTTCTCTTCCAGCAGGTCGCGGATCTGGCGCTGCATGGCGGCGAAGGCCTGTTCCAGGTCGCCGATCTCGTCGCGGCGGCCCGACAACGGTGGGGCAACGGGCTGCTCCGGTGCGGCTCCGAAGCGGCTCATGGCGTTGCCCAGCCGGCGCACCGGGCGAATGAGCAGCCAGTGCAGGGTGAGGTAGATGACAATGCCGGCCAGCAGGGCGAGGATGAGCGCATAGCGCAGGATACCGGCGGCATGGGTTACCAGCGCCTGATACAGCGCGCGTTCGTGCATGGCCAGTTCGATGAATTCGGCCTTGATGGTGGGCGGACGATCGATGACGACGATGACCCGCTCGCCACCGGCGATAAGCGTTGACAGGGTATCGCGCAGGGCGCGCCACCAGCCGAGTTGGCGCAGGTCGTAACGGGCCTCGGCCATGGCCGGGCGGCGGCTCTGCAGCACCAGCTTGCGCGCATTTTCGGTGCGCACCACCACCACCAGCACGCCGGCGCTGTTCAGCAGCTCCTCGCGCAGCGGTTCCGATACCATGTGATCCGGCGCGGCGGATACCGCCAGGGTGGCCAGCTCGGCCATGGCGACGCGATCCTTCAGCCAGGTGAGGCGATAGCCCGACAGGGTGGGCAGGAAGATCAGCATCACGCCGAAGAACACGAAGGCGGCGGTAAGCAGCAGCAGCCGGGCGGACAGCGAGCGCAGGATACCGCCGCGGCGCGCGGCGGGCGCATCGTCCGTTGCCGGGCGCGCGGCGGCGGTTGCGGGGCTGTCGTTTTTTTTCTCTGCCATGCAGGCGGATTCCTCAAGCGGTGCCGGCGGCTCTCGCCAAGTGCCATCTTATATTATAAAGAGGCGGCCATGCGACGGTTTTCGTCAAGGAGCGTTTCGCGATGCTGAAGGCGCGCATCATACCCTGCCTGGACGTGAAGGACGGGCGCGTGGTGAAGGGGGTGAATTTCGTCAACCTGCGCGATGCCGGCGATCCGGTGCAGATTGCCAGGGCCTATGACGCAGCCGGGGCGGACGAGCTTTGCTTTCTGGACATTACCGCCAGCCACGAGAACCGCGGCATCATCCTCGATGTGGTGCGCGAAACGGCGGAGCAGTGCTTCATGCCGCTTACCGTGGGTGGTGGCGTGCGCACCACGGAGGACATCCGCAGGCTGCTGCTGGCCGGGGCGGACAAGGTGTCGATCAACACCGCGGCGGTGTTCAACCGCGACTTCGTGCGCGAGGCGGCGGAGAAGTTCGGCTCGCAGTGCATCGTCATCGCCATCGACGCGAAGCAGACAGCACCTGGCAAGTGGGAGATCTTCACCCATGGCGGGCGCAAGCCCACCGGCATCGATGCGGTGGACTATGCGCGCGAGGTGGTGGCGCTGGGCGCTGGCGAAATCCTGCTGACGTCGATGGATCGCGACGGCACCGGCGAGGGCTTCGACATTGCCCTGACGCGGACCATTGTCGATGCGGTTTCCGTGCCGGTGATCGCCTCCGGCGGGGTGGGCAACCTTGACCATCTGGTGGAAGGGGTGCGCGACGGCGGGGCCAGTGCGGTGCTGGCGGCGTCGATCTTTCATTTCGGCACCTACAGCATCGGTGAGGCGAAGAACTACATGGCGCGCGCCGGGGTGGAGGTGCGGCTGGATGGGGTGGCGACGGCGGCCTGAGCAACGGACAACGGCAGACGGCGGCGGACAGCCGCGGCATGCATGGCGCGACGACGGGAGTGCGAGGGGATGACGGAACGGATGCTGGCCCACCGGCTGGACGTGCTGGCGGCGCTGATCGACCGGCTGGAAGAGCGGGCGAAGGAATCGCCGAAGGATTCCTACACCGCCAAGCTGCTCTCGCAGGGGCGGCACAAGTGCGCGAAGAAGCTGGGCGAGGAAGGCGTGGAGCTGGCGCTGGCGGTGGTCGATGGCAAGAAAAAGGACGTGCGCGCGGAGGCGGCGGACGTGATGTATCACTTCATCGTCTCGCTGATGGCGCGCGGGGTGGCGCTGGCGGAGGTGATGGAAGAGCTGGAGAAGCGCTTTGCGCTTTCCGGCCTGGAGGAAAAGGCGCGCCGTGCAGAACGCGCCGAAGATGACTGAATAGTGCTGCCCTTCCCCGGGGCGGGCCTCATGCAGATCCGCACAGTCTCATACCGTCCGCGTGGCGCCCCGCCGGGTGCGTGCCGGGGCATGATGCATGCCGCCCGTTTGCGGGACAGTTCGCCCATTGCGGGAATCTCTGGCTGATCCGTTGGTTGCGCTTTCCCTCAACAGGAGCGCGCTGCCGACAGTTGTGCCTTTCAGGAAAATACACCTGATTAACCATGGATTTACCATGACGGTATTATCAGGCCACCAGACAGACCGGAACTGATTCGAAACGGAACAATTTTAATTTCCGATTCAGGAATGGATGTGAGTCTGCCCCACGGGTGGGGTAAAAAAGATTTTGCACCACCCGGCAGGCAAGGCGAGCGTAACTGCGCCACCTGCCCTTGAGTGTGCAACCAATAGTGAGTGTGGAGAAATCCGATGAAGAACCTGTTGAACAAGCTGCTGCTGGCTGGTGCCATGGCTGGCATGATGGGGGCCGCCGCTTACGCCGCGACCGCGACCAACACCTTCCAGGCGCGGATCACCATTCAGGCCGACTGCGAGGTTACCTCGCCGACGGATCTGGACTTCGGCCCGTCCGGCCTGATCAACAACAACATCGACGCCACGGCGACGTTCAACGTGAAGTGCACCAACGGCACGGGCTACACCATCGACCTGGGCGACGGCGCGAATGCCTCCGGCACGCAGAACCGCATGACCAACGGCACCGAGTTCGTCAACTACGAGACTTATCAGGACAGCGCGCGCACGCAGTTGTGGGACGCCGCCAACACCGTTACCGCCACCGGCACCGGTGTGGATCAGGCCTATACCGTGTATGGCCGCGTGCCGCCGCAGGCCACACCCGGCGTGGGCAACTACACCGATACGGTTACCATTACCGTTACCTACTGACCGGACACCGGACGCAAGGGGGCGCACAACCCCCTTGCGGCCATTGACCGGTTCGGGGGAACCAACCTGGGGGAGATCAGGCACATGAACAGCAGGCTTGCAACGGCAAGCATTTTCGGCATGGCGCTGGCAGCCACCGTGGCATCGGCCAGCGCGGTGCAGGCGGCACAATTGCATGTGCGGCCGGTGGGCATTCAGCTGACTGCCCCGGCGGCGGCCAGCAAGCTGGTGCTGACCAACAAGGGGCGCGCGCCACTTTCCGCCCAGGTGCGCATTTTCCGCTGGACACAGAAGAACGGGCGCGACGTGCTGCAGCGCACGCGCATGGTGGTGGCCAGTCCGCCGCTGCTGAAGATGCGGCCCATGCGCGAACACATCGTGCGCGTGGTGCGGCTGTCGAAGACGCCGGTACAGGGCGAGGAGAGCTATCGCCTGCTGGTGGACGAGATTCCGCAGAAAAAGCGCGCCGGCTCAGGCGTTACCTTCGCGTTGCGCTACTCCATTCCGGTGTTCTTCACCCAGGCTGGCGCAACGCCGCCGAAGCTGAGCTGGAGCGCCAGCATGCGCAACGGGCGGCTGGTGTTGCGCGCGGCCAACGCCGGGCAACGCCACGACAAGATCAGCAAGCTGCGCGTGGTGCTCAACGGGCGCGCACGCACCCTGCACGCCGGGCTGGCCGGTTACGTGCTGGGTCGCTCCGCACGCGCCTGGACAACAAACCTGAAGGTGCGCAAGGGCGCCACCATCGCCATCAAGGGGCTGGGGCTGAATGGTCCGTTCGCGGCAAAAGTCCGGGTGCGCTGAACCCCTCTTTCGCCGCGTCGCACATGACGGGAACAGGATCCGCTGGGGCATGAAAACGGCCCCGGCGCACAAGGCGTTGGCGGCCACGCTGGCGATGCTGGCCCTGCCCCTCGCGCCGCTGGGGGGGCTGGCACAGCAGGCCGGAGAGGATGATGCCGACGTCAATGTCGCCATCGTGCGCAGCATCGACCCGGCGGTTACGGGCATCGCGCCGCTTGGCCGCATTCACAATTTCAATCGGCAGACCAATGTCAACCAGCGGGCCAATGCCTCCAGCAGCGCCAGCACCGCCAGCAGCGGCAACGGCAACACCACCGCCAACGGCAACACCAATACCGCCACCGCCGACGATGCCGCCGTTGCCTCCGGCGACCGCGCCGGGCAGGAGCACGCCGCGGGCGGCATTGTCATCCTGGCGCCGGACGTGATGGCGGCGCTGCGGCGCGAGGCCACGCCGCACGGGCTGGAAGACGAGGTTGCCACGCTGAGCATCGACAAGCGCCCGCCCATGCCGGAATACCAGGCAAACGGCGCAGGACAGCCAACCACCCCGCAAGAGAGCACGGCGGGCATGGCGCACGGCGAAGCGGCAGCGGGCGCCGATGGCGAAATGGCCGGGGCGCGACAAGCCGCCGGAGCGCGGCAAGCTGCCGGGGCGCGGCAAAACGATGGCGCCACGGCCGTCAGCCGCATGAAAAGCACCGCGGCCAGTGATATCGAGACCGCGGCCATCACGCCGGGGCCGCCGATGAATCCGGCGCAGGCACAGTCCGTGGAAGCGCCATTCTATCTGGAAACCTTCATCAACGGTCAGCCGACAAACCTGATTGCGGAGTTCGTGCAGCTTCCCGGCGGCGGTTTTGCCGCCCGCGCGAAAGAGCTGGACGCGCTGGGCATCAAAGCGCCGGAAAACGTTTCCGATGACGAGCTGGTGCGGCTGTCGGACATCGGCGCGCGGGGACAATACGACGAGACGGCGCAGAAAATCGACATCATCCTGCCGGTGGAAAAACTCAAGCGTCATGTCCATGATCTCTCCAGCGGCGCACGGGCGCCGGTGGAGATCACGCCAGGCGGCATCGGCATGGTGTTGAATTATTCGGTCAATGCCGCGGCGCGGGCGGAGAACAAATTCACCGAAGGCGCGTTCAACGGTGTTTCCTCGCAACTGGAGGGGTGGGTCTATTCTCCCGCTGGCGCGCTGTTTTCCTCTGGCCTGGTGAAGAAGGAAAGCGGCAACAAGCCAGAGGCCATCCGCCTGGACACGCACTGGCAATTCGTCGATGTGGAGCGCGCCATCGAATATCAGGTGGGCGATCTGATTGCCTCCGGGCCGGTATGGGCGCGCTCGCTGCGCATGGGTGGCGCGCAGGTGCGGCGCAGCTTCCGGCTGAAACCCGATGCCATCACCACGCCGTTGCCGTCGCTTTCCGGCACGGCCGCCGTGCCGTCGGTAATCGACGTGTATGTCAACAACCTGAAAGTGCACTCCGGCGAGGTGAAGCCTGGCCCGTTCGAGATCACCAACATCCCGGCGCTGGCGCAGGGCGGTGTGGCGCGGCTGGTGATGCGCGACGCCACGGGGCGGGAGAAGGTGATCGAGCAGAGCTTCTATGTCTCGCCGAAGCTGCTGCGCGAGGGGTTGCTGGAGTTTTCCCTGGCCGGCGGCATGCCGCGCAACAACTACGGCATCAAGTCGTTCGACTATGACTGGCGCTATCCCGGCGTGGTGGGCAGCGCGCGTTATGGCATCAGCGATCGCCTCACCGTGCAGGGCCATGTGGAGGCTGCGCGCGATCTGATCCTGGCAGGCGCGGGCGTGAATTTCTCGCTGTTCGACATGGCGCTGCTGTCGGCCTCCGGAGCGCTGTCGCACAGCAGCAACGGCACGGGATATCTGACGCATTTCACGGCGGAAACGGCATTGATGGGGCTGCATGTCTCGGCCAGCAGCCTGCGCACCTGGGGCGAATACAAGGACCTGGCGGCGCTGGCTTCGACGCGGGCGGCGCTGGTGATGGACAAGGCAGTGCTGGCCGGCAGAGATGTGCCGCGGGCAGTGGAGAGCCTGAACGTGGGCTATGCCTTCGGCGGGCTGGGGGCATCGCTGAGCGCCGGTGTGGTGCATGCGCAACCGCGCGAGGGCGAGCGCACGCTGAACCTCAACATCAGCTACAGCCAGAACCTGTGGGGCCAGGCCAGCCTGTATGCCACGGCGCTGTTTGACCTGAAGGACGCGAAGCATCCCGGTTTCTTCGCCGGGCTGACCATGCCTCTGGGCGATGATGGCAGCTCAGTTAGCGCCAGCGGCAACTATGACAAGACAGGCAAGCACCGCGCCAGCCTGACCTACACCAAGCCGCTGAAACAGAAGGATGGCGCCGTGGGCTGGCGGGCACGGGTTACCTATGGTGATCTGAAGTCGCTGGAAGGCTCGCTGGCCTGGCGCACGCCCTACATGACCGTGCGCGGCACCACCATGCAGATCGACAAGGCCAGCCTGGGCCGCGTATCGGTGGATGGCGCGCTGGTGCTGGCCGACGGGGCGCTGTTCGCGGCCAACCGCATTTCCGACTCTTTCGCCATCGTCAATGCCGGCGCGCCGGGGGTGAAGGTGCGCTACGAAAACCGCGAGGTGGGCAAGACGCGTGGCGACGGGCGGCTGCTGGTTACCTCGCTGCGCTCGCTGCAGCGCAACAAGATATCCATCGATCCGGAAACCATGCCGGTGGATGCGGTGGTGGAAGACGACAAGACTTGGGTGGCGCCCAACGTGCGCAGCGGCGTGGTGGTGCGGTTCAACACCAAACGCACCACGAACGCGGCGCTGGTGGTGCTGCATGATGCACAGGGCAGGCCCCTCGCGCCGGGGACGGAAGTGCGGCTGGAAGGGGTGGAAGAGGTGTTTGCCGTGGGCTATGACGGCGAGGCCTATCTGGACGGCCTGCAGAAGCACAACACGGTGGTGGTGAGCAGCGAGGACGGCACCTGCCGCGCCAGCTTCGCCTTCACGCCCGGCAAGGAGGTGCAGCCACGCATCGGGCCGGTGAAATGCCTGCCATGAATTCCCGGCGCGGTGATGCAATGGGGCGGCATTAACGTTTCGGCATGTCCGTTGTGATAATGCCGCCAGATCGGCAAACACTACCGGGGAACGATTCCGATGGATCTGCTGCAAATCATCGTGCTGGCCGTGGTGCAGGGCATCACGGAGTTTCTGCCCATTTCCTCCTCCGGGCACCTGATTCTGGTGCCGGTGCTGACAGGATGGAAGGATCAGGGGCTGATTGTCGATGTGATGGTGCACCTGGGCTCGTTCCTGGCGGTGGTGGTGTATTTCTGGCGCGACATCGTGCAGATGCTCATTGGCATGGCGCACCTGCTGCGCGGGCGCATGACAGCCGCCGGGCGGCTGGCGCTGATGATTCTCGTCGCCACCATCCCGGCGGTGGGCTTCGGCCTGTTCATGAAGTTCTCCGGCCTGCAGGATGCCATCCGCGGGGCGCTGATCGTCGCCATCAATGCCGTCATCTTCGGCATTGTCATGTGGCTGGCCGATGTTTACGGGCGGCAACAGAAGCGCGCGGAAGAGCTGGGGGTGGGCCAGGCGCTGCTCATCGGCGTGGCGCAGGCGGTGGCCATCATTCCCGGCGTGTCGCGCAGCGGCATCACCATGTCGGCGGGGCGCATGCTGGGGCTGACACGGGTGGAAGCGGCGCGCTTCTCCTTCCTGCTGGGCATTCCGGCCATTGCCGGAGCGGGCATGCTGGTGCTGGGCGAGGCCATTGAGAAGGGCACCCCCATCACCACTGATGCCATCCTCGCCGGCGTGTTCACCTTTTTCGTGGCGCTGGCGGCTATTGCCTTCCTGATGAAGGTGATTACCCGCATCGGCCTGCTGCCCTTCGTGCTCTACCGCTTCGCCCTGGCGGCGGTGCTGGGCGTGCTGCTGTGGCAGGGCATCATCTGATACCTGCCTCGTCATTGTCCTGCGCGGTCAGACTGTCCTGCGTGGCCAGCCATTCGGCGCGCACCCAGGGGTGGCGCTCGCCGGGCAGGTAACGAGCGCGCAGCCGCGCGAAATCCCTCGGATGGGCCAGCCGCGCCAGCGCCCACACCGCCATGGCGCGGGCCAGTGGATAATCCGCGCCGCGCTCGCCAAGCCACTCGCCGATCTCCTCCTCCGACGCACAATGTGCGCGAGGCACACGCTGTGTGTTGGGCACACGCTGTGTGTCAGGCGCACAATGTGCGTGGGGCGCACACTGTGCGTTGGCGGCGGCGATGAGCAGGTTGGCCATGAAGCGATCATAACCGGCGCGGCGCACGGGCGTCCTGGCGAACCGCTTGCGCCATTGCGCTTCATCCAGCTTCAGCAGTTCGGCGATGGGGGTATCGATCAGCTCCTCGCGCGCCCACAGGCGCTGCTCGCGCCCGGCGCGGGCGAACTTGTTCCACGGGCAGACGGCAAGGCAGTCGTCGCAGCCGAACACGCGGTTGCCCATCAACGGGCGCAACTGGCGCGGAATCGGCCCGTCGTGCTCGATGGTGAGGTAGGAGATGCAGCGCCTGGCATCGAGCCGCCCCGGCGCGGTGAAGGCCTGCGTCGGGCAGATGTCGAGGCAGCGGGTGCAGCTTCCGCAGTGGTTGCGGGCCTTCGCATCGGGTGCCAGCTCCATGCTGGTGAGGATCACGCCGAGGAACAGCCAGTTGCCAAGCTCGCGCGACAACACGCAGGTATGCTTGCCGCGCCAGCCGATGCCGGCCAGCTCGGCCAGCGGGCGCTCCAGCAGCGGCGCGGTATCGACAAACACCTTCACCTGCACCTGATCATGCACCCCACCCTGCCCTTTTGCGCGCGAAACCAGCCACTGCGCCAGATGCTTCAGCCTGCCCTTGATGACATCGTGATAATCGCGGCGGATGGCATAGATGGAGACATTGGCCAGCGCGGCATCGCCGGCGCGGGCCAGCGGATCGAGCCGGGCATCTCCGGCGGGCGGCGCATAAGCCATGGCGCAGACGATGGCGCTTTTCGCCTCCGGCATCAGCGCGCGCGGATCGCTGCGCCGCGGCAATGTCTCGGCCAGCCAGTGCATGCTGCCGTGCCGCCCCTCCTCGACGAAGGCACGCAGGCCCCGTGCATGCTCCTCGTCCAGCCGCGCCGGAGCAATGCCGCAGGCATCGAACCCCAGTTCCCTAGCCTTGTCCTTCAGTTGCTGTTCCAGCGACGCCTTCATGCCCGGGACGTTGGCACGCGCCATGCTTCCGGGGCAAGATGTTTCCAGTCGAACGTGAACTGTTCACAAGCCCCTGGCCGAACGTTTTGCGCGGTTGCCGCGCGCTGGGCGGAAAAGGTTCGGGACGGGATTGAAAACCCCGTCCCGCGTAAGTCCTGCAAGCAGGTGCTTGCGCATGCCGCTCTGGATCACCGGGTCAAGCCCACTGCTGTCCGGTTTAACATCGCAAGAGCTCCATGGTCATTTGTCGTTGGTCGACAATCCGGGTTTCTGGGGATGCTGTGAGGTTGTCGATGGGCCTGCGGTGAAACAGGTTCAGGCGCACCAGGCGGGTGAAGGTGA
>JAJRRZ010000086.1 GCA_024279045.1 Alphaproteobacteria bacterium | reverse complement strand
GAAGGCCGCGCAGGTGTGGGACGAGCGCATCGGCTCGGCCCGCGTGCAGGCGCGCAGCTGGCGGCTCATGGCCTTCGGTTGCCTGGGGTTGGCCGTGGGCCTGTCCGCCGGCGTCGTCTGGCAGATGGGGCGGGCTTCCATCACGCCTTACGTGGTGGAGGTGGACAAGCTGGGCGAGGTGCGCGCCGTGGGGCCGGCGCTTGAGCCCTACAAGCCGAGCGATGCCCAGATCGCCTTTCATCTGGCACGCTTCATCGAGAATGTGCGCGCCCTGCCGAGCGATCCCGTGGTGGTGCGCCGCAACTGGCTGCGGGCCTATGCCTACACCACCACCCGCGCCGCCAACACGCTCAACGAATATGCGCGCAAGCACGATCCCTTCGCCAACATCGGCAAGCGCACCGTCTCCGTGGAGGTAACGAGCGTGGTGCGTTCCTCCGACGACAGCTTCGACGTGCGCTGGCAGGAGCAGACCTACGAGAACGGCGCGCTGGCCGAAACCGCCAGCTACCGGGCCGTTCTCTCCGTGGTGCTGCAGCCGCCGCGCAGCGAGACGGAACTCAGGAAAAATCCCCTTGGCATCCGCATCCGCGCGCTCAGCTGGAGCCGCGATCTCATTCCGGGAGAAAGCAAATGAAGAAGAGCACTGCTACTTTTGCCACCGTGGCCCTGTCCTGCCTGCTGGCGGCCTGCGCCAACAGGGAACTGCCGCCGCAGATCGCCTTCGACGGAGAAGACTTCAGCCCCGCCATTCGCGACGTGGATCCACCGAAGCCCGTGAAGGTCGTGAAAGTGGCAAGGCCCTTGCCGCTGCCGGGCCAGTTGAAGCCCGCGCCGCGCAACAGCCGCAAGAAGCGCGGCAGGCGCAAGGATGAGCGGTCAGCGCCGGAACGTGTCGCCGCAGCCAATGCCAGGGCGCGGATCGAGCCGGTCAGGGACGGCTATGTCAACGCGATCCAGGTCTATCCCTATACCGAAGGCGCGCTCTATCAGCTCTACACCGCGCCGGAGCAGGTCAGCGACATTGCCCTGCAGAAGGGCGAGAAGATCGTGGCCGTCTCCGCCGGCGACACGGTGCGCTGGGTGGTCGGTGATACGGTAAGTGGCTCCGGCGAGAATGCCCGCGCCCATGTGCTGGTGAAGCCGATCCGGGCAGGACTGAAAACCAATCTCGTGATCAACACCGATCGGCGCGTCTATCACCTGGAACTCACCAGCACCGAGGACACCTACATGGCCTCGGTATCATGGACGTATCCGCACGACGAGTTGATCGCCCTGCGCCGGCGCAATGCCGTTGCCCGCAAGGCGGCAACGCGGGTGGCGGCGCGCGGGCTGGCCATCGACAGGCTGCGCTTCCGCTACCGGATCAGCGGCGACAACCCGCCGTGGCGCCCGGTGCGCGTGTTCGATGATACGCGCAAGGTCTACATCCAGTTCCCGGCGCGGCTGGATCAGGGCGAGGCGCCGCCGCTGTTCGTCATCGGCAACAATGGCGAAACCCAGCTGGTCAATTATCGCGTGCGCGGGCGCTACTACATCGTCGATCGGCTGTTCGCCGCGGCGGAACTGCGACTGGGCAAGGATCCGCAGCAGGTGGTGCGCATCACCCGCAGCGATGCCCGCCCCGCCGGCAAGTCCCGCAGGGTCGTGGTGAACTTCAAGGCCGGGAGGCGCTGACGATGGCCACCCATGATAACAATGGCCAACAGGCGGCAGCACCCGGTGCCACACCCAAGGTCGATGCGCAACGGCTCTCCTTGCGCGCCGGGCCACGTCCGGTCAGCCGTATCAACAGGCGCGTGTTGCTGGCGCTGTCCGCCACCACCCTTGCCCTGGTGATCGGCGCGGTGGTGTTCGCGCTCGATCTACCCCGGTTGTTCGAGAAGGGCAAGAAGGCTGTCGAGCTTTACCAGGCGGGCAATCCACCCAAGCCCGAAGGGCTGGAGAACCTGCCACGGCGCTACAGCGATCTGGCCAAGGGTGATCTGCTCAAACCGGTGCCGAAGCTCGGCCCGCCGCTGCCCGGCGATCTCGGCGCCGGCGTGCTGGGCGTGGAGCGTGATCTCGGCGTTGCCAAAGCACCGCGCCCGCCGTTCCGGCCCGATCCGGAGGAGGATGCCGCCCGCGCTGAGCGCATTCGTCAGGCACGCCTGGCACAGCAAGGCAGGGAGTCCAAGGTATTCTTCCAGCTGGGCACGAAGGCCGGCGGCGGGCGGCAGAATGCAGTTCCATCGGCAGGGTCGGCGGGCACTCCCGCTTTGGCCGCGACACACAACCGGAACCCTTTTGGTGTTGCCGATGGTGGAGGAACACGGCAGGCAGATGGTGGCGAGCCGGCGCGTGCGAAGGGAGATCAGGCGCGCAAGCTGGCCTTCCTGAAGCGGCGGGATGCCACGAAGATCATCAATCCGCATGCCTTGCGCGATCCCGCATCGCCCTATCAACTCATGGCCGGCACCATCATTCCCGCCAGCCTGATCACCGGCATCAACTCCGACCTGCCGGGGCGCGTCATCGCCCAGGTAACGGAGAATGTCTACGACACGGTCTCGGGGCGGCATCTGCTGATCCCGCAGGGTGCGCGGGTGATCGGCACCTACGACAGCACCATTGCCTTCGGGCAGAACCGCGCGCTCATCGTCTGGCAGCGCATCATCATGCCGGACGGTTCCTCAATCAGCATCGACAACCTGCCGGCCTCCGACACGGCGGGCCATGCCGGCCTGAAGGACAAGGTGGACGTGCATACCTGGCAGCTGCTGAAGGGTGTGGTGCTGGCCACGGTGCTGGGGGTGTCCTCGGAGCTTACCTTCGGCAAGGAGGAGAGCGATCTTCTCAAGGCCGTGCGCCAGTCATCGCAGAAGAGCGTCAACCAGGCCGGGCAGCGTCTGGTCGAGCGCAGCCTGGACATTCAGCCCACCATCACCATCCGCCCCGGCTGGCCGCTGCGCATCATCGTGCAGTCCGACCTGATCCTGCGGCCCTATGACGAAGGAAAGGAGCAGCCATGAGCATCAGGCTTCCCCGTTTGCCCGAGCGTGGCGCGGTGAAGATCACCTTCACCGCCGGCCCGGAACTGAAGGCGGCGCTGACCGATTATGCGGAAATCTATGCGCGCACCTACGGCCAGAAGGAAGATATCACCCAGCTCATTCCGTTCATGCTGGAAGCCTTCATGAACGCCGATACCGGCTTCAAGCGGGCGCGCCGGCAACTGCAAAAGGCGCGTTCATCATCGACCACCCATCAGGACAAGGAGACTTGAAATGGCCACCATCGGAACCTTCACCGCCGGCAAGGACGGCTATGTCGGCACCATCCGCACCCTGACCATCAACGTGAAGGTCAGGATCGTTGCCAACGAGGCCAAGGCCAGCGAGGACGCGCCGGATTTCCGGGTGCTGGCCGGGCGGGCCGAACTGGGCGCCGCCTGGAAGGCCCGCACCAGCGGCGCTGAACCACGCGACTACCTGAGTGTGGTGCTGGACGATCCCGGCTTCCCCGAACCCATCCGTGCCGCCCTGTTCGAGGAAGACGGCACCGCCTGGCTCATCTGGAGCCGCCGGGAAGGGTAGAACCTCCGTGGCACAGGTTGCGGAACATGGTGGCTTGAAGGGACATGCCAAACGCACAGATTGCGCAGGATATGCCTTGGGCATTGAGGATCATTAAAAATGCCGCCATATTGGTGCCATGGGTACGGAATCGGGAAAGAAATTACAGAAGCTGCTTGACCTGCACAAACCCGGCTCGGCATTGCTGGCCTCATGGCTGGAGAGCAGGGGCATATCGTATGACTTGCAGCGG
>JAJRRZ010000085.1 GCA_024279045.1 Alphaproteobacteria bacterium | reverse complement strand
GGGCAGCGCCTGCCGGACTGGGGCGTGCTGTGGGATGACAATACAGGCGTTTCCCATCCTTCCCGTTGGGCGGCGGAGCATGCAACCCGCTATCTGGCGGCAGAAGTGGCTGTGGGCACGGTGGATCAGGCCATGCTTGCCACCCTGCTCGTGAAACATGCCCACCTGCGTTGTGTGGCGCTGTCCCGCAGCCTGCTGGTAATCGACGAGGTGCATGCTTCCGATCCCTACATGCGTTATGTGCAGACCCAACTGCTGCGCCATCATCTGAAGCTGGGCGGATACGCTTTGCTGATGTCGGCCACGCTGGGCGCAGTGGCGCGCGCACAATGGCTGGAACGTGAGATGCCGGATTTCAACGAGGCGGTGGCCTCGCCGTTTCCAGCGCTATGGTTGCGTGGCAACACCAAGCCCGTTGCACCTTCCTTCAGCGGTTCTGACAAGAAAGTCGCTATCAGTGCCATTGAAGGCTGGGACGCCGAAACGGTAACCGACCTGGCCCTTGATGCCGCCAGAAAGGGTGCACGTGTCCTTGTCATACGCAACACCGTGAAGGCAGCCACCGATACGTGGAAACGGGTGCTTGAAATGGCGCCGGAACTGCTGATGCAGGCAGCCGCCGGCCCGGCCCTGCATCACAGCCGTTTTGCCGCCGAAGATCGCAAAGTGCTGGACAGGGCCGTTGAAGCCACATTGGGCAAACATGCCGAACGTTCTGGTGGCGTCATCGTCATCGGTACCCAGACGCTGGAGCAGTCGCTGGACATCGATGCCGACTATCTCGTTACCGATCTATGTCCCATGGATGTGCTGCTGCAGCGCATCGGGCGGCTGCACCGGCATCGGCGCCATGACCGGCCTGCGGATTTAAGACAACCACGCGCGGATGTGCTGACACCTCCGAACGGGCTGGAGCCCCTGCTGGAGCATGCCGAGAATGGCCTTGGCGCCTATTCGGGCGATGGATCACTCTCCGGCATTTATGTGGATGTGCCGGCTCTTGCTGCCACCCTGGAAGAAATCCTTGACAGGCAGGTGTGGCATCTTCCCACCATGAACCGTGCACTGGTGGAGGCCGCCACGCATCCAGAAAGGCTTGAAGCCCTGTGTGCCGCACGTGGCGAGAAATGGCAGGCGTATCGGCTGCATATGATGGGCAAGGAGCTGGCAGAGCAAGGTATCGCCAAAAATGTTCTTGTGAACTGCAACGAACCTTTTCCCGAGCGCTATCCGGATGACGAGAAGATCAAGACCCGCACCGGTGAGGACGGTGTGGTGCTGGCGATTGCGGATCCACCCCTCTCACCATTCAATCAGCGCATGACCCGTATTGCCCTGCCTCCACACTGGTCGCGCGGATTGAGCGGTCAGGAAGAAGTTGGCTGCACCGTGGAGGAAGACGGAGCGTTGCGGCTGCAGGTTGGTCAACAGGTTTTCCACTACTCCCGCGCCGGCCTGGAAAGAGCTTGATGGAACATGCCTGCCTTGTCATGCTGACCATACGTAACCTATGAGGGAATCGGGTTTGCAACGTTATGACGGAGCATGTTCGCAAATATAACATATTGAAAGCCCCTCTTCTTTCCATTGGCTCGGGGCGCAGCGCCACGCTCCCCGGCCTGTTTGCCGCCATGGCGCGCGGCGAGGATGTGCACTTTCCCGCCCTGCGTCCGCACCAGCGCCCGGCCTGGCACATGTTCTGCGTGCAACTGGCGGCACTGGCGCTGTGGCATGGCGGCGAAATGGAGCCGCCACGCGATGAAGATGCGTGGCGCACCCTGCTGCGCGGCCTGACGCCGGACTTTCCCGATGACGAACCCTGGTGTCTGGTGGTGGAAGACCGCAGCAAGCCGGCCTTCATGCAGCCGCCCGACCCTGGCGGGCTGAAATGGACACCGGTGCTGACACCTGATGCCCTGGACATGCTCATCACCTCCCGCAACCACGACCTCAAGCAGCAGGTGATGGTGGAATCCAGCCCGGAAGACTGGCTTTTCGCCCTCGTGAGTTTGCAGACCATGGAAGGTTATGGTGGCAAAGGGAATTACGGTATTGCCCGAATGAACGGCGGTTCTTCAAGCCGCATGCTTCTGGGACTGGCGCCAGCAAGATCCACAGGTGATGTCTCTCCCGCACCTGCGCCTTGGTGGCGGCGCGATGTCAAGGTGCTGCTGGATCTGCGCCAAAGCGGCAAGGAAAGCGGGCCCTGCAAGCCAGGCGGCAAGGCCATTGTATGGATGGACGACTGGCCGGAGGGCGTGCAATTGCATCCGCCCGACCTTGATCCGTGGTTTGTGGAAGTATGTCGCCGCATTCGGCTGCACGCAATAGTCCATGGGCTGAGAGCCGAGAAAGCTAATTCAAAACACGCCCGCATCGACGCCAAGGTTTACAAGGGCAATCTGGGCGATCCATGGGCGCCGGTGGAAATCAAGGAAGGAAAAACGCTCACGCTCGGTGAAAACGGCCGTTTTGACTACAAGCGCCTTAATGATCTGCTGCTGAGCAGCAACTGGGCATTGCCTCTTTGCGCACAGTCGCGATCAGAAGAAGGTGACATGCTGCTGGTAGCCGAGGCCATTGCACGCGGCAACTCCAGGACGGGGGGCTTCTCCAGTCGTATCATCCCTGTTCCCGCGGGTATGGCGTCCCGTTTCGGTGCGCCAGAGATGAAGAAGCTGGCCGAAGAGCAGATCAGAGAAATCGGCAATTGCGACAAGGCCTTGCGCAATGGTCTGGCATTACTGGCCGCCAATGGCAATCGTGAGGCCGTCAAGACGGAACATTACAGCCTTACACGCCCAGCCCGCGCAGCCTTCGATGCCCGCGCCGATGCCATGTTCTTCCCTGCCCTGTGGGACAGGGTGCAAGCCAATGACAAATCGAATGCCGCACTGGAAGCGGCACGGGCACGGTTCCAAAGCCGCCTGGCGAAAGCGGCATGGGAAGAGTTCGAGGCCGCTCTGCCCACCATACCCTGCGCTTCCCTGTTCCGCCCCCGCGCCGAGGCCCGGGCACGGGCAGTGTTTCGCGCCAGTTTGAGAAAAGCCGGTTTCGATCTGCCTGCCAGCAAGGAGGAACACGCCCTTGATCAAATTTGAAAACAGCAACGATGTTGCCGCTGCCACCCTGGCGCTGGCCAAGGCTTTGCAGCATGCCTCTCCCGGCGATCTGGCCGCTGTACGCCGCATGCGTATTCCGCTCGGCGCGCCATTGTTCTGGCGCATGGCAGCGCGCCATGAGGTCATCGGCCGCAACCCCGAGGCATGGATGGTCATTGCCCGCATCCTGGCGCACCTCACCCCTACCGGCGATCTTTCCAGTCGTCCGCCGCTGCATGACCCGCAACGCCCTCTTGGCACGGTGCTGTGCGATGGCGGTGATCGCAACTGGAGTAGCGAGAGCCCCATGCTCAGCGAACAGCGCCTGGCCCGCCTGCTGGCTGCACGCGGCAAGGCCCGGCAGGTGGCCCTGGAGCGCGCCATGCGCATGCTGGCCAACCGCCGGCCTCCGGGGCCACTGCTGAATGTGCCGGATATTGCCTGGGCCATCCTTAGTCCACGCAACGACCGTATTGCCCGCGACTATTACGGGCGCCTTGACCGTGCATCGCGAACCGCCAACGAGAAGGAGGCTGAAAATGCCTGAACCACGCTTCCTGCAAATTCATTTTCTGGCGCCCTACACCGGCGCACTGCTAAACCGCGATGACAGCGGCCTGGCCAAGCGACTGCCCTATGGCGGAGCCATGCGCACCCGCATCAGCTCCCAGTGCCTGAAGCGGCACTGGCGCATTGCCAATGATCCGCACGGGCTGGACAAACTGGCGGGCATCGAGCGCATCCATGGTATGGATGCCTTTCGCTCGCGGGAGATCATCGACCGGCTGGTGCTGAAGGATCTGGCC
>JAJRRZ010000084.1 GCA_024279045.1 Alphaproteobacteria bacterium | reverse complement strand
CGGGGCGGATATCGAGGTCATGGTGCTGGCCGCGGTGCGCGCCACCCGCGAGGGCACGGCACGGCACGAGGGCGAGGAGCTGCCCGTCATCATCGGCGTGCCGGAAGCGGGCGAAAAGCTCGGCGAGGAGGTCTTCGACGGACAGACGGAAACGGCGATCTTTCCCGGCGATCTGCCGGAGGATCCACGCATGGTACTGGATGCGGATTTCACCGGACAGTTGCGGTTCGTGCGTTTTCGCCCGCCGGACATCGCCGCGCCGATGCCGCTGGAGGTGGCGGCAAGCTTTCCGCATATCCGGCTGGATGCGATGTTGCAGTTTCTGCTGGGGGAGGCGCTGGCATGAATGACAGCCCGAACAGGCGGCGTGGGCCGATGGTGATATCCGGCGGCGGCACGACGGACGAAGGCATGGCGGCATCGCCACGCGCGCCGCGGGCGCTGCCGGCGGAAGAGGCACAGGTGCACAAGGCCACCTTCGAGGAAGACGCGGCAATGGCGGACGCGCCGCCCGATGATGATGTCCCCCTTCCCCGCATGAAACGCTGGCCCGTGCGGCTGCTGGGAGTGGCTGTCTCGCTGCTGGCGGCGCTGGCCGCCACCTTGTTCATCGACTGGTTGCTACGCGCGGCCTTCATGCGCGCCGACTGGCTGGGCTGGCTGGCGGCGGGCGTGGTGGTATTGGCAGGCTTCGCGGCGCTGGCGCTGGCGCTGCGTGAGGTGACGGGACTGTGGCGGCTGCGGCGCATCACACGGCTGCGCCGGCAGGCGCAGGCACTGGCTGCGCAACCGCGCGAAAAACAGGTGCTGGCGCTGGCAGATGCGCTACAGCGGCTCTACAAGCGGCGAGAGGACATGCGCTGGGCGCTGGCTGCCTTGCGCGAGCACGATGCCGCCGTGCTGGATGCTCATGAGCGGCTGCGGCTGCTGGAGCTGGAGCTGATGCAGCCGCTGGATGCGCGGGCGCGCAAGCTGATATTGCGCGCGGCGCGCGACGTGGCGGGGCTGACAGCCATTGCCCCCTCGCCGGCGCTTGATGTGCTCATCGTGGCGCTGCGCAACCTGCGAATGCTGCGCCAGATCGCGGCGCTGTATGGCGGCAGGCCGGGCTTTCTGGGGGGCTGGAAACTGGCACGCATGGTGCTGGGGCACCTGGCGGTAACCGGCGCGCTGGCGCTGAGTGATGCCTTCCTGCCGCATGTGCTGGGCAAGGGACTGGCCGGGCGATTGTCGGCGCGATTCGGCGAAGGTGTGGTCAACGGCGTGCTCACCGCGCGCATTGGCATCGCCGCGCTGGATCACGTGCGCCCCCTGCCCTTTTCAGCGCTGGACAAGCCGGGGCTGAAAGAGCTGGCCAAGGCCCTGATGCAATGACTCATCCTGCCCCGCAGCAGATGAATGCACCGGCCAGCGTGGCCGGCAGGGCCAGCAACATCCATGCCCAGCGGCTCCAGCGCGGGGTGATGTCGCCGGTGTCGAACATTAAGGTCAGCGCCAGCGCGGCCAGCCCCATCAGCGCGGCGTTCAACAGTGGCGCGGCCCCGGCCCACAGCGCGGTGTAATAGCCGCCCAGCGCCTGCGCCAGCAGCGAGGCCAGCAAGGTGCCGAGCTGAAAGGTGTTGTCGTCGCGCAGCCGCGCCAGCATGCGCCGCTCGGCCCGTTCGCCCTCAGCTTCCAGCTCATCATCTTCAAGCTCTCGGCCCAGCTCGGCTTCACGCTGGCGAATGTCGGCCAGAGCCTCGGCAATGCCGACGGCTATACCCAGCACCGCGCTCAGGCCGAGGCTGATGGCCAGGCCGCCGAGGATGGCCCAGATATCGATGCTGGCAAGCGCCATGCGCCCGTTGCCTCTGCTTCAGCTCACGCCTGAATCGTGATCGCTCAGCTCGCTCAGGCGCAACATGCGACGGATATATGGCGGAATGACATGATAGGCCCTCTGCAACAGCGGGCGCACGACGTTGAGATAGCCCTGTCCCAGCAGCCTGCCGCGGGCGGTAAGGGCCTCGAAATAGTTGTGCGTCGGCATCACGCCGGAGCTCCAGCTTTTCTTGTGCGGGGCGGCGGGCACCAGCATGTCGAAGGCATGCAAGCCGTCTTCCACCGCGCAGCGCTGCGCCAGAAACATGTGCAGCCGCCCGATGGAAAAGCGTGTCAACTCCGGCCTGTGGGCTGTGATGTAGGCATAATGACGCCCGCGATAGCGCAGGCCCAGCTCCCAGGAAAGTTGCCGGCCATTGGCCTGCAGGGCGGTGATGACCAGTTCGCAGCTTGCCAACGCACCAGACGCCGCTCCCATGGCGCTGGTTTCAGCCAGGCTGCGCAGAAAGACTTCCGTGCGCTCGCAGAACAGTGCGCGCGAAATCAGCCCCTTCTCCTTCAGCCATGAACGCTTGGCCCGCAACAGCTCGACAATCGCCTGTTGTTGCGCCTGAACCCCTTCAATGCGGACAAATTCCGGCTCCGCGCCCAGATGGCGCTTCAGGGCATTGAGGATCTTGCGGCGGCGGCGGCGCTGCTTGGCGGAAAAGTGCTTTTCGAAATCTTCCGGCGTGGCAAAGGGTTTCAGGTCCAGCCATGGCGCACCGGTGAGTTCCGGTGTCTTGCCGAAGTGCTGCTCCAGCCACGGACGAATCAGGGCATCGCCCCGCACATTGCGCAAGCGCACCAGATCGGCTCCTTCCCCGCGCACGGTCTGCATGGCAATGGTCAGTCCCTCGTGCAGGGCCTCGCCCCGCAGCGAGGAAATGACATCGCCATACTGGCCCAGCGGGTCGCTGAGCCAGGTGATGACCCTCAGCCCCAAGGGATAGCGTTCTCGCATCAGCGGCAACAACAGCACTGGCACACCCGCGGCATCACGCAGCAATACCAACAGCGGGTAGCGCTCCGGCGTGGCAGTCTCGGTAGACATGAAGGCATTGCTGTAGGCCAGTGCCCATTCCATGCTCTGGAAGGCCTGTGTGTCCTGCCCGGAATCGTGCTGCAGACGCCGCCATTGTGCGGCAATGGCGTGCAGTCCATGCACGGTGCGGATGATCTCGCACCGGAACTGCCGGACACCTTTCGCGGCCGGCTCTTTCACCTGCGTTACCACCGACATGCTGCCTGCGCGGCGCTGCAATGCATCTGACTGCACCATGGATGAACCATTCCCTGATACCGTTGGTTTACAGTGCATTACCATACCGGCAGAGCAGCAGGCATGCGGTTTCGAAAATACCGGTTAACACGAACGGAACAATTGCGGCTCTTGACGACAGCCCCCGCTGGCCGGATATAGGACACAGCGCCGCAAACCTGTAAGCGGGACGACGCAGCGGCCCCTGTGGCGAAATTGGTAGACGCGGCAGACTCAAAATCTGCTGGCCTTTGCGGCCGTGCCCGTTCGAGTCGGGCCAGGGGCACCACTTCCTGCGCAAGCACACATGGCGCCAACAACCGTGGCAGACTGTAGCGGCGCGGTTGTCATTGCGCAAAGTGGCGATTGTCTTTGCACATTCTGTCAGTGTGGTTCCGGACTGGAGATGATCAGCTCGGCAGCTCTTTTCGAGGCTGATTTGCTGATCGTGTAGGTGGTGGTGTCTGTCAGCGTGTCGGGATCCGTTTTCACCAAGCGCTCGAACTCCGCACGGCTGGTGATCTGGAACCGGATGGTGTCCAGGAACTGCGGATAGTGCCGCTGGAGAATGCGGAACAGGGTGGCGATATCGCGGTTGATGTCGTTGATCACCTCCGCCTTCGGGCGCCGACAACGCCGGAAGAAAACACCGCCCATGCCCACGAACGGCTCTGCATAGGTCTCGTGCGGGATCTTCTCGACGACACCCACCAGTGCCTTGGCCAGCCCCCTCTTGCCGCCGATGTAGGGCGCTATGGGCCGGATGGGCCGCACTTCTTCATGATCCATTTACAATCAGCCTCCATCATGCGCCGCGGCGGGCGCGGCGATCATGGAGTTCCATCGCCGGGCGGGAGTGTCTCTGGCCGGAGAAGCCCGCCGCTCGGGCTGCTGCCACAGCCCCGGGCCGCCCGCCACCTCGCAAGTGGCGAGCGGCGTCATTGTGTGATGAGGTGCACGGGATGGCCGGCCTGCAGGGCCAGGCGCTGGAGGTGGCCGGGGATGAGCCTCTGCTGGCG
>JAJRRZ010000083.1 GCA_024279045.1 Alphaproteobacteria bacterium | reverse complement strand
TCGGCGCTACGTGCGTGGCGCGCTCCACACTGGCCGATGCCAATGCCAGCCGCCCGTGGCAGTTGTTCGCTGATCTGTTCGAACACCTGCTGGCGCGCGCCAGCCGCTCCACCAGACGCAAAATGGGCGATGTCATCCGCATCCTGGACGCCAGCAAGATCAAGCTGTCGACATTGAGCGCGGAGTGGGCGCGCTTCAGCGACAACTTCACCGCCGCCAAGATGCACGTGGCGAATGTTAAACCGGACAACAACGGGCTTGACCCGGACATCCAGAACAGGGAAGTCATGAGATTGCTGCCCTGGATTGCCGGGTCAGGCTCGGCAACGATGAAAAGGGACGCTCGTATCAAAACGTCCGCGACGACGATGCCACACACAATTGCCTTGATCATACTGCCCCACCAGCACGGATAACGCTGCGCCCATGCCGTATCATTCGCCCCTATCCACCCTGTTGTCCGCATCATTGGTGCGCGGCAGACGCATCGGCCTGATGGGCGGCTCGTTCAACCCGCCACACGTGGGCCACCGGCACATCGCCGAGGAAGCCCTGAAGCACCTGCGGCTGGACGAGGTATGGTGGATGCTGGCGCGGCGCAATCCGCTGAAGCCTGCCGACATCTACGCTGACCACGCGCGGCGTCTGGCGGCTACGCGGGCGCTGGCGAGGCATCCGCGTTTCCGGCTGGTGGATGCGGAATGGCAACTGGGCACTTCCTACACCATCGACCTGCTGAAGGTACTGGCCCCTGTGCTCTCGCAGGGCTTCTGCGCGTGGATCATGGGAGCGGACTCCTTCGCCACGCTGCATTGCTGGAAGCAGTGGCGGCAAGTGGCGCGGATGATCCCGCTGGCAGTGTTCGACCGCCCCGGCCACACGCTCGCCGCGCTCACTTCTCCGGCGGCACGGGCGCTGTGGCGCTACCGGCTGGATGCGGCGGATGCGCCGCTGCTGGTGGAAATGGATCCACCCGCCTGGACGTTCCTGTCCATCCGCCACAACCCGGAAAGCTCCACTCGCCTGCGGGCGCTGGCGATACGGGCCGACACGGAGAGCGCCGGGCGGTAAACCATGCTGTCAACCATCAGGCGGAAATGCTTGCCATGCAGGCGCTGGCTGGCGCATAATGCACATGTGCTGGCGGTGCTTTCGTCAGCGCCAACGGGTGAACCGGTCAACGCCCATGAAGCACGGTGGCGCAGGCCGCCGGGCGGGCATCATCAGGGAACGACTGTCGTTCGCATGTCCATGGTTCATGATCTGTCGCAGGCGGCGCAAGCCTCTGCCAACCGACGGAACGACGCGGGCGAGGAACCGCAAAGTTCCGACTGGCGCAAGCTGCTTTCCCTCATCACTTCCAGCCTGGAAAACTCCAAGGCCGAAGACATCAGCGTCATCGAGCTGGACCCCGGCGCGGCGCTAGCCGATGCCATGGTGGTGGCCTCTGGCCGCTCTACACGGCATGTCTCGGCGGTGGCCGAACGGCTGATGGATGATCTGCGCAAGCAGGGCATCCGCGGCTATTCCGTGGAAGGGCTGGAGACGGCGGACTGGGTGCTGGTGGATCTGGGGGATGTGATCGTGCACATCTTCCGTCCCGAAATCCGCGAGCTTTACAACCTGGAAAAGCTGTGGTCGCCGCACGCGCCGAAGCAGCACTGAAACACTGTGCAAATTCCGCGAGCAGTTGCGGAAGATCACAGGGCCCAAACCCGACATGGCCAGCTTGCGCATCATTGCCGTCGGCTCGCTGAAGAAAGGGCCGGAGCGGGCGCTGGTGGATGAATATCTCAAGCGCGCCCGCCCGCTGCTGAAGCGGCTGGGCCTTTCCGCCATCGAGGAGCGCGAGCTGCCCGAATCGCGCAAACCCGGCGCTGCCCAACGCCAGCGGGAAGAAGCGCAGGCTATCCTGAAACACATCGCTCCCGGCGCATTGCTGCTGGCGCTGGACGAGCGCGGCGAGAACATCTCCTCGCGTGTATTCGCGCAGCGGCTGCAACAACTCGCCACCCATGGCGCGCCGCAGGTGGCCGTTGTCATCGGCGGACCAGACGGGCTGGATGACGAATTGCGCCAGCGCGCCGATGCGCTGATCTCCTTCGGGCGGCTGACCTGGCCCCACCGGCTGGCCCGCGTGATGCTGGCCGAACAGCTCTACCGCGCCGCTTCCATCACCGCCGGACTGCCCTATCACCGCGACTGACTGGCGCACCGGTAGGCTGAAATGGCACGGCAGCAGAACCGCAGTGCCGCCGTGGTGCCGATGTGGTGGCGATGTGGCGAAGATGCAACGGCAACGCCGTGGTCAAGTCTGAGCCGTGGTCAAGTCTGCGCTCAGGCAGTGGCGCGACGAGGTGTGCGCGGTTGCCGTGGCGGATGTTGTTCCTCGGCAAACAGCTCGGCCAGCTTGTCCATCATCGCCTTGCCCAACCCTTCCACGTCATGAATGGTCAGCGCGCGACGGTAATAGCGGGTAACATCGTGGCCGATGCCTATGGCCAGCAGTTCCACCGGCGAGCGTGTCTCGATGTCTTCGATCACCGCCTTCAGGTGGCGCTCCAGATAGGTGTTGCCGTTGATGCTCAGGGTGGAATCGTCCACCGGCGCGCCATCGGATATGACCATCAGGATGCGCCGCTGCTCCGGCCTGGCCAGCAGCCGCTGGTGCGCCCAGATCAGCGCCTCGCCGTCGATGTTTTCCTTCAGCAGCCCTTCGCGCAGCATCAGCCCGATGTTGCGCCGCGCGCGGCGATAGGGCATGTCGGCGGGCTTGTAGATGATGTGGCGCAGATCGTTCAGCCGCCCCGGATGCGGTGGCTTGTTTTCCGCCAGCCATTTCTTGCGCGAGCGGCCCCCTTTCCATTCACGCGTGGTGAAGCCGAGAATCTCCACCTTCACCCCGCAGCGCTCCAGCGTGCGGGCGAGAATGTCGGTGCAAATGGCGGCGGTGGTAATGGGCCGCCCGCGCATGGAGCCGGAATTGTCGATCAGCAGCGTTACCACCGTGTCGCGGAAATTGCTCTCCTTCTCCTGCTTGAAGGACAGCGGCTGCAACGGATCAATGACCACCCGCGACAGGCGCGCCGCGTCCAGCACGCCTTCCTGCAGGTCAAACTCCCAGGCGCGGTTCTGCTGCGCCAGCAGCAGGCGTTGCAGGCGGTTGGCCAGCCGCCCGATGGCCCCCTGCAGCGGGGCGAGCTGCTTGTCCAGCATCATGCGCAGGCGGTTCAGCTCTTCCGGCGTGGCCTGTTCTTCCGGGCTGGTGATCTCGTCGAATTCGGTGGTGAACACGCGATAGCCCGTCTCCTCCACGTGGTTGGAAAACGGCAACTGCCTGGCATCGGCGGGCATGTCGCCATCACCGGCATCGGGCTGTTGCAGGTCGATCTGGTCGTAAAGCTGCGCATCGACATCGCCTCGCTCACCGTCCTGCTCGCGCATGCCACCCTGCGCGGAAGCATCCTCCGCCGTGTCGTCTTCCATCTCGTGCTGTTCGCCCTGGCCGACGTCGCCAGCTTCCTCCGATTCTTCATCGGGGCGCTGGCCAAGCTCGTCGTCCTGCTCTTCCACCTGCGCGCCGGGATCAAGCGCAAACACCAGATCACGCGCCATCTCGGCAAAGGCGGCCTGATCGTGCAGCGCCTCTTCCAGCCGTTCCAGCACCGCGCCGGCGCGCGTCTCGATGTGATCGCGCCAGCGCTCCAGCAGCAACCGCGCCGCTTCTGGTGCTGGCAGTCCGGTCAGCTTCTCGCGCGCCAGCAGGCCCAGCGCAGTGGCCATATCGTCGATGTCGGAAGCCTGCGCGCCACGGCTGGCCAACTGACGCGCCAGACGTTGCTGAAGCTCATGTTGCATGTTGGCGGCCATGCCGGGCATGGCGCGCGCGCCGATGGCCTCGATGCGCGCCTCCTCCAGCGCCTCGAACAGGGCGATGCCCTGCATGGTGCGCGGCAGGCGCTCGGCGTGCAGGGTCTCGTCATGATAGGCCAGCTTCAGGGCGAAGCGGTCGGCCATGCCCCGCACCTGGGCGATGTCCTCCGCGCTCGGCTCATGCGGCAGTTGCGGCAACCGCACATGATCGCCCGACAGCCCGGCGCGGCGCGGCGTGAAGGAAACGGCCACGTCAGACTTTTCCGCCACCGCCTTCAGACAGGCGCTGATCGCCTGCTCCAGCCTGTCCAGCGATGTTTCCTGCTTGCTCATGCGTGCATCCGGCGGGCATTGCGCCGCGCGTTACGCCACCGCCAGCGTGGCGGCGGATTCCGGCAGCTCCTCGTTGAAACAGCGCTGGTAGAACTCCGCCACGATGGGCCGTTCCAGCTCGTCGCACTTGTTGAGGAAGCTCACCCGGAAGGCGAAAGCCACATCGTTGAAGATTTCCGTATTCTGCGCCCAGGTGATTACCGTGCGCGGGCTCATCACCGTGGACAGATCGCCGGCAATGAAGGCGTTGCGCGTCAGATCCGCCACGCGCACCATGCGCGAGACCATTTCTCGCCCTTCTTCCGTTGCGGCGAAGGTTTTCACCTTGGCCAGCACGATGTCCACTTCCTCGTCGTGCGGCAGGTAGTTCAGGTTCACCACGATCGACCAGCGATCCATCTGCCCCTGGTTGATCTGCTGCGTGCCGTGATACAGCCCCGATGTATCGCCTAGGCCGATGGTGTTGGCCGTGGCGAACAGGCGAAACGCCGGATGCGGGTGAATGACGCGGTTCTGATCGAGCAGGGTGAGTTTGCCCTGCACCTCCAGCACGCGCTGGATGACGAACATCACGTCCGGACGCCCGGCATCGTATTCGTCGAACACCAGCGCCACATTGTGTTGCAGCGCCCAGGGCAGGATGCCCTCCTGAAACTCGGTTACCTGCTTGCCGTCCTTCAGCACGATGGCATCGCGCCCGATGAGATCGATGCGCGAGATGTGGCTGTCCAGGTTAACGCGCACGCAGGGCCAGTTAAGCCGCGCCGCCACCTGCTCGATGTGAGTGGACTTGCCGGTTCCGTGATAGCCGGTGATCATCACCCGCCGGTTGTGCTTGAAACCGGCAAGGGTGGCCAGCGTGGTTTCGCGGTTGAACAGGTAGTCGGGGTCCAGCTCCGGCACGTATTCGTTGGCCTCGCTGTAGGCCGGCGCGGTCATGTCGGAATCGATGCCGAACACCTCGCGCACGGAAACTTCCGCATCTGGCAACAGGCTGGGCTTGTCGGTCATGGG
>JAJRRZ010000082.1 GCA_024279045.1 Alphaproteobacteria bacterium | reverse complement strand
CGGCGAGGAAATGATCATCCCCAGCCCCCGCCGCTTCAGCGGCACCCGGCTCTTGCCATCCTGCGACATGACACCCGCCCCCTATTCGATGTTCGCCGCCTGCTCGCGGAACTGGTCGATTATCGTCTTCAGCGCCACGCCGATGTCGGTAATGTCGGCATCCACCGCCTTCGAGCACAGCGTGTTGGCTTCGCGGTTGAACTCCTGCGCCAGAAACTCCAGCTTGCGCCCCACCGGCTCTTGCCCCGCCAGCAGCTCGCGCACCGCCGCGATGTGCGCATCCAGCCGGTCCAGCTCCTCGGCGATATCGGCCTTCACCGCCAGCAGCGCGGCTTCCTGGTGCAGCCGCTGTTCATCCAGCGCGCCATCGGACGCCTCCAGCAGCGCCACCACCTGTTCGCGCAGCCGCGCGCGGATGACCGCCGGATCCAGCGCCGGATGCGCCCGCGCCCGATCGACCAGCGCGGCAATCTCGTCCATCTGCCCGGCAATCACCTGCGCCAGCCGCGTCCCTTCCGCCGCGCGCATCTCCAGCAGCGCCGCCAGCGCCTCTTCCAGCCCGGCCAGCAGCACATCGCCATGCGCCTCGGCCAGCTCGCCGACATCCGCCTGCACCGCCTCCACCACGCCGCGCATGCCCAGCAGCGAGGCGATGTCCACCCGCGCCTCGGCCAGCGGCTCCAACCGCCGCGACAGGCGCAGCGCCTCCTCCGCCAGCGCCTCCAGCAACGCCCGGTTCACCCGCAACTGCTCCGCCCCCTGCAACAGGCGCACCTGCAGGTTTACCTGCACGTTGCCGCGCGCCAGCCGCGAGGCAATGAGCTTGCGCACCCGCGGCTCCAGCGCCTCGAAGCCGCCCGGCAGGCGCAAGCGCACATCCAGCCCGCGCCCGTTGACGCTGCGGATTTCCCACTGCCAGGTGAAGGCATCCGCCTCCCCGGCGGTGCGGGCAAAGCCGGTCATGCTGTGAAGCGCCATGCGCTGGCTCCCGGGATATGAAAGCGTGTTCGTGATTCCCCGCGCAACCGGTATAGCGCGGCCCGCCAGCAGGCAAAAGACTCAGTTTTTGGCAGGCGCTCTTGCGGTTTCTTCCGCTGCTGCAGCCTGTTCCTGCCCCTTGCCCTGCCGCCTTGCCTCCGCCCGTTGCCGCTCGATGCGGCGCAGCCTGCGTACATTCTGATTGTGGGTCTTCAGGTCTGCGGCAAACAGATGCCTGCCAGAGCCATCCGCCACGAAATACAGCTCGTCGGTATCGAGAGGGTCAAGCACCGCCGCAATCGAGTCACGCCCCGGATTGGCAATGGGCGTTGGTGGCAGGCCACGAATGACATAGGTATTCCACGGGGTAGCCTGCCGCAGATCCTTCCTGCTGAGCGGCCTTCCCAATGGTTTGCCTCTGGTAATGCCATAGATCACCGTCGGATCCGCCTGCAGGCGCATGTTGCGTTTCAACCGGTTGATGAATACCGCCGCAATGCGCCTTCGCTCTTCCGGCACCGCCGTTTCCTTTTCGACGATGGACGCCAGGACAACCGCCTCGCGCGGCGATTGCAGCGGCAACCCCGGCGCGCGCTTCGGCCACAGCTCGGCCAGCAGCTTGCGTTGTGCCTGCATCATCTGACGAATAAGGGCATCGCGCGCCTTGCCACGGGTAAACAGGTAGGTATCCGGCAGCAGCGAGCCCTCTTCCGGTTTCACGGAGATTTCCCCGGACAATGCCTCATGCGCGGCAATGCGTTCCAGTGCCTGCACCGTGCTCAGCCCTTCCGGAATGGTCAGCCGGTGCATGATGGCCTTGCCCTCACGCAACACCTCCAGCACCTCGCGCAGGCTGCTGCCCGGCTGAAAGGCATATTCCCCGGCTTTCAGCAAACGTTGCTCGCCCATCGCCCGCTGCCAGGCCACATAGGCCAGCATCACGTGGCGCGAGGTTATCACCCCTTCGCGCTCCAGCCGCTCGGCAATTTGTTGCGTGCCCATACCCGGCTCGACCAGCACCACCACCCGCTCGTGCAACGGGCCGGGGCGTTCCGCCAGCCACAGAAGCCCGGCCAGCGCCGAGGCCGCCAGCACCAGCAGCATGACCAGCATCAGCAGGCGGCGAAAGACGATGCGCCCCGCACTGTGCTGTTTCTTCGAGGAATGTTCAGCTTGCCACATGGGCCCTCACCGGATGATGGTGCCCCCGGTGCTGCAACCTCTGCCCCGACATGTAGGCGGAAAAACGGCCACCACACAATCCGCGACAACATGATTGCGGCAATTCCGACGCCAGCGCCGGCGTGGCTTGCGCCACCATGCGGCTCGCCACATTGTGGCCCGCCACATTGTGGCTCATGCCACCTTGCGGAACACCAGCGTGGCGTTGGTACCGCCAAAACCGAAGGAATTGGACAGCGCCACGTTGATCTCGCGCTGGCGCGGCGCGTTGGCGCACAGGTCGATGGCCGTCTCCACGGAAGGGTTGTCGAGATTGAGCGTCGGCGGCGCCACCTGGTCGCGAATCGCCAGCACGGAGAATACCGCCTCCACCGCCCCCGCCGCGCCCAGCAGGTGGCCGATGGCCGACTTGGTGGACGACATCGCCACATCGCCCACCCGGTTGCCCAGCAGCCGCTCCACCGCCCGCAGCTCGATCTCGTCGCCCAGCGGCGTGGAGGTGCCATGCGCGTTGATGTAGTCGATCTCGCCGGGCTGGATACCCGCCTTCTCCACCGCCGCGCGCATGCAGCGGTATGCCCCGTCGCCATCTTCCGCCGGCGCGGTGATGTGATAGGCATCGCCGGACATGCCGTAGCCGATCAGTTCCGCATAAATCTTCGCGCCGCGCGCCCTGGCGTGCTCGTAGTCCTCCAGCACCACCACACCCGCACCCTCGCCCATGACGAAGCCATCACGCCCCTCGTCCCACGGGCGCGAGGCCTTCTCCGGCTCGTCATTGTAGGAGGTGGACAGTGCCCGGCAGGCTAGGAACCCGGCAATGCCCAGCGGACAGATGGCCTGCTCGCAGCCGCCCGCCACCATCACGTCGGCATCGCCCCGGGCGATGATCTCCGCCGCATCGCCAATGGCATGCGTGCCGGTGGCACAGGCGGTAACCACCGCCGAGTTCGGCCCCTTCAGGCCGTGGCGGATGGAGATGATGCCGCCTGCGAGGTTGATCAGCGAGCCGGGAATGAAAAACGGCGAGACGCGCCGCGGCCCTTTCTCCTTCAGCAGCAGCGCCGTCTGCTCGATGCTGGCCAGCCCGCCAATGCCGGAGCCGATGAGCACCCCGGCGCGCTCCTTCTCCTCTTCCGTCTTCAGCTCCAGTCCGGCATCGGCAATAGCCTGCCCGGCAGCGGCCACGGCAAAGACGATGAACTCGTCGTTGCGCCGCTGCTCCTTCGGCTCCATCCACTCATCAGGGTTGAAGGTACCGCCCGTGCCGTCGCCCTTCTTTACCTCCGCGGCAATGCGGCAGGCCAGCCCGGAAGCGTCGAAACGCGTGATGGGACCAACGCCGGACTTGCCCGCCAGGATGGCCGACCAGGTATCTTCGACGTTGCCCCCCAACGGACTGACCATGCCCAGCCCGGTAATGACAACCCTGCGCATGACGCTTCAGCTCCCTGTTGTTGAAGCCAGCAGGCTCCTGGACGTCTTTTTGTGCCCCCGGGCTTGCGCCAGTCGGCACATACGAAGATGCGCCCGAAGACGGGCGCACCACAAGTTTCGCTTCCCTTCCGTCGCGCAAGTTTCCGCGCCGTCAGGCACTGGCGTTCTGCTCGATGTACTTGATGGCATCGCCCACCGTCTGGATGGTCTCCGCCGCATCATCGGGAATCTCGATGCCGAATTCTTCCTCGAAGGCCATCACCATCTCCACGTTGTCCAGGCTGTCCGCGCCCAGATCATCGATGAAGCTGGCGTCCTCCTTCACCTTGTCCTCGTCCACGCCGAGGTGTTCCACCACGATCTTCTTCACCTTCTCCGCAATGTCGCTCATCGTAAGCCCTCAGGTTGTGTTGAATGCCGTATCCCCCGATTGGCCGCCACCAGCCAGCGCCACGCGCCAGACCCCGAGCGACCGATTCCGCAAGTTCCCTATCATATCACCTGCGGTTTGACAAAGGCGCACAACGCCTCGCCCATGGCATCACTTGACGTTTTATGTGTGCGGCAATGTCTCCATTTTGCGTCATGCCCGGACTTGATCCCGGCATCCAGACCGAGCTTGCCAGCCAGCGTCTGTGCATGCGGCTTTCTGGATTGCCGGGTCAAGCCTGGCAAGGGCAAACAGGAAGAGCATTTTGCCAAGCCGCCGGTTCATCATCGCCCCCGAATGCGAACACCCTGACAAGCATATGCCGCACGCAAACCTGCCATGCATGCACAAGCCCCGACAGCCGCCATGCCGCATGCATTGCATCAGCACATCAGCATGCCACCGTTCACGCCCAGCACCTGCCCCGTAACGTAGCCCGCCTCGTCGGAGGCCAGATAGACGGCAGCCGCCGCCACGTCTTCCGGCGTGCCGAAACGCCCGGCAGGAATGCGCGCGAACAGCGCTTCGCGCTGCTGCTCGTGCAAGGCTTCCGTCATCGGCGTCTCGATGAACCCCGGGGCAATGGCGTTCACCGTGATGTTGCGGCTGGCCAGCTCCTGCGCCAGCGACTTGCCCATGCCGATCATCCCGGCCTTGGCCGCGGCATAGTTGGCCTGCCCGGCATTGCCCGCCTGCCCCACCACCGAGGTGATGTTGATGATGCGGCCCCAACGCTGCTTCATCATCCCGCGCATCACCCCCTGACTGAGCAGAAAGGCAGCAGTCAGGTTCACATCCAGCACCGCCTGCCAGTCCTCCGGCTTCAGCCGCATGGCGATGTTGTCGCGCGTGATGCCGGCATTGTTCACCAGGATGCTCACCGGCGCACCGGCCAGCTCCTCCGCCTGCTTGGGCAACGCCTTTACCGCCTCCATGTCGCCCAGGTTGCATGGCGCGGCAAAGGCCCGCTCGCCCAGCTCCGCCACCCGCTCGGCCAGCACGTTCTCGCGCGTGCCGGAAAGCACCACCGTTGCCCCCTGTCCATGCAACGCCCGCGCGATGGCCGCGCCAATGCCCCCTGTCGCCCCGGTTACCAGCGCTACACGCCCATTCAAGTCGAACATCATCTTTCCCCTTCAAGCGATTCTCTTGATTCGGCTTTTCGGCAAGATCCAGCCCCTGAAAAACATCCTCTCAAGCCTTGCCCGTCAGCATCTCCGCCAGTTTTGCTACCTGCTCCGGCGTTTCCACCGCCATGCCCGTGGCCCCCGGCGCATTGCGCCGCACCAGCCCGGTGAGCACCTTGCCCGCTCCCAGCTCCACGAAGGTATCCACGCCCTCGCCGTGCATGAAGGCCATGCTCTCGCGCCAGCGCACCCGCCCGGTTACCTGATCGACCAGATTGCGCACCACGTCGCCCGCGTGTGTTTCCGGCTGCGCGGTAACGTTGGCCACCACCGCCACCACCGGCTCATGCTCGCTGGCCTCGCCCAGCGCCCAGCTCATGGCCTCCGCCGCCTTGATCATCAACGAGCAGTGAAACGGCGCCGACACGTTCAGCCGCACCGCGCGCTTCGCGCCCTTTTCCTTCGCCAGCGCCTCGGCCCGCTCGATGGCCCCGACATGGCCGGACAACACCACCTGCCCCGGCGCATTGTCGTTGGCCACTTCGCACACCCGCCCTTGCGCGGCTTGCGCGGCCACGGCCTCCACGTCGGCCACGTCCAGCCCCAGCACCGCCAGCATGCCGCCTTCACCCGGAGCCACCGCGCCCTGCATGGCACGCCCGCGCGTCTGCAGCAGCTTCGCCGTGCGATCCAGCGAGAAGGCCCGCGCCGCGCACAGCGCCGAATATTCTCCCAGCGAATGCCCGGCCATGAACGCCGCATGATCGGCCAGATCGATGCCGAATTCTTCCTCCAGAACCCGCACCACCGCCATCGACACGGCCATCAGCGCCGGCTGGGCGTTTTCCGTCAGCGTCAGATCCTCTTCCGGCCCGTCCGCGATAATGGCCGACAGCTTACGCCCCAACGCTTCGTCCACCTCGTCGAACACCCGCCGCGCCGCGCCGAAGGTGCGTGCCAGCTCCATGCCCATGCCCACCTTCTGGCTGCCCTGCCCCGGAAAGACGAATGCAATGCTCATGACAGTTCCTTCACACCCTGGCTATTGGCCTGGCCACTGTCCCGTGCACGACGGGAAGCCCTGTGCCCGCTCATGCCGCCGCATCCATGATCAGGCTTCAGGCCCATAAATTGCACGGCATTTGCGCAAATGGCGCATCTGCCATGCCTCTTCATGAAGCCTGAGCCTGGCGCTGCCCCGCGCACGACGGAGAGACTCCGAATCCTTTGCAAGATGCCCGGATTCATGACATCATGCAATGCAGGCAGCAACGGAGAACCGCCATGCTGGAACTTTCCACCGACAAGGTCGCCCAGGTCATCGTCCGCGCCCGCGAGCTGGAGGCACGCACCGGCGCATGGGAGCTGCCCGACCGTTCCCATCCCGGCGAGGAAACGGCGGAAATGGTCATGGAGGCCCTGCGCAACGATCCCTCGCGCATGGCGCTGGCCTCCTTCATCAGCGAGATGAACCGCGACGAACTGGCCGAGCTGGTGGCGCTGATGTGGATTGGCCGCGGCTCCTTCGAACCGGAAGACTGGGACGAAGCCGTCGCCACAGCACGGTAAGAGCACACCGGCATCGCCGGCACTACCCGCTACCTGCTGAAGGAACCGTTGCTGGCCGAGCTGCTGGAAGAAGGCCTGGAACGCATGGGCTATACCATCAGCGACATCGCATCCGACGTGCGCTGATCGGGCAGTCATGCATCGCACCTGCCTCGGCCATCACTTCCCCAATTGCCTCATCGCCCGCATCTGCGCCAGCTTCTTCTCCACCGCCGTTGCCAGGCCCGGCAGGCACGAGAGATCGAACTCCGCCTGCTCCTGGCCACCCCCCAGCATCGTGTAGCGCCATTGCAACCGCCTGCCGGAACGCAGCAGATCCATCAGCACATCGCCGATCTCCAGCCGTGCCGCCACCGCCCGCCCCTTGGCGCGATCCTCCAGAAACTCCGGCGGAATGCGCTGCGGCTCTCCATCATCCACCATCAGTTCGGCGCCTTCACCCACATCCATCTGCCGCCCCTGCGGCAAGGTCAGCGCCACGCGCCACTGCCCGCCATCGTATTTGCGCGCCAGTTGCAGCAGATAACCCGCATCGTTGCGCAGATGCAGCGCACAACCGTTGCCCTGCTTCACGCACACTGCCCGCCAGCCCCCGGCGCGCATCTCCTCGTGCAGATCATCCCCCGTGGCCTTGATAGTGCAATCCACCGGTGCGGTCTTCTTTTCCAGAGCGCCATTCTGTTGCACCGCCTCCTGCGCCAGGCCGGGCATCGTCGCCAGCAGCAGCACCAGCCCCGCCATTATCGGCAGCCGTATCATCATTGGCCCATCTCCCGTGTTTGCCAGCCATTCCGGCCCCATGCTATGGCGCTGGCAGGAAAGGAGCAAGGATCATGAGCAGCCACGCCAATCGCCCCCGCCGCCGCACCGCCCCGGACATCCGCGCCCGCAAGGGTGGCGAGCCGATCGTCGCGCTCACCTCCTATCATGCCCACACCGCCCGCCTGGCAGACCCGCATGTGGACATGCTGCTGGTCGGCGATTCTCTCGGCATGGTGCTCTATGGCCACGGCTCCACCATCCCCGTAACGCTGGAGCAGATGATCACCCACGGCCAGGTCGTCGCCTCGGCCACCCGGCAGGCGCTGGTGGTCATCGACATGCCCTTCGGCGCTTACGAGGAAAGTCCGCAACAGGCCTTCCGCAACGCTGCGCGCGTGTTGAAGGAAACCGGCGCCGCGGCGGTGAAGCTGGAAGGCGGAGAGCGCATGGCCGAGACCATCCGCTTCCTCACCGAGCGCGGCGTGCCGGTGATGGCCCACATTGGCCTGACACCGCAACTGGTCAACACCCTGGGTGGCTTCAAGGTGCAGGGCCGCGATCCGGCGCAATGGGCCGCCATCGAGGCCGATGCCGCCGCTGTTGCCGAAGCCGGGGCCTTTTGCGTTGTATTGGAAGCCATTGCCGAGCCGCTGGCGAAGCGCATCACCGCCCAATGCCCCATCCCCACCATCGGCATAGGCGCTTCCGCCGCCTGCGACGGGCAGATCCTGGTGATGGAAGATATGCTGGGGCTTAACCCCCGCCCACCAAGATTCGTGAAGGAATACGCCAGCCTCGCAAGCGAGATCGAACGCGCCATTGCAGCCTATGCCGGAGATGTGCGCGCCCGCGCCTTTCCCGCAGCCGAACACACCTATGAGACGAAAAAGCGGGATTGACCCCCCAGCCCTTTGCCTTCGGCGCGTTTTTGCGGCAAACAACAACTGCAAGATTCATCATCAGGAGCCGACGCACATGGCCGATCAGGACGATTCCCTGCTGCGCGAGGTAGACGAGGAGCTGCGCCGCGAGCGCATGGAAAGGCTGTGGAAGCGCTACGGCAACCTATTCGTGGCGCTGTCTTTTGGCGTGGTGGCCGCCGTGGCCGGCTACAAGGGCTGGCAATACTATCAGCGCCAGCAGGCCGAAACGGCGGGCCAGGCCTACATCGCCGCGCTGGACATGATCCGCGCCAACAAGACCGACGAGGCCATCAAGGCGCTGGAGAAGCTTTCCGCCGGCTCCCATGCCGCTGCTGCCGGGCTGGCGAAACTGCGGCTGGCCGCCCTGCTGGCCAACAAGGATGAAACCGAACGCGCCGCAACGCTTTATCGGGCCATCGCCGAGGATACCGCGCTGGAACTGCCACTGCGCAACGCCGCGCGTATCCGCCACGGCTGGCTGCTGGCCGACACCGCCAGCCTCGATGAGCTGAAGAAGATCCTCGCCGGGCTGGACGTGGACGGCAACCCGTGGCGCGCTGCCGCCCGCGAGATCCTGGCCCTAGCCGCCCTGCGTGCCGGCGACAGCAAGACAGCGCTGGCCTACGTGCGCCAGATCATCGACGATGCGGAAACCCCGGTGGAAGCGCGCAACCGCGCCACCGTGCTGCTGGCGCAACTGGGCGGCGCGGCACAACCCGGCGCCCAACGCCCCGCACCGGCGCCCCCCGCATCGGACAATGCCGCCTCCAAACCCGCGCCCTGACGCCATGCCGCGCAGCAGGAAACCACCAACCGTCGCCATCATCGGCAGACCCAACGTCGGCAAGTCCACGCTGTTCAACCGGCTGGTGGGCAAGCGCCTGGCCATTGTGCACGACCAGCCCGGTGTTACCCGCGACATCCGCGAGCACAAGGCAAAACTGGACGATCTGCGCTTCACCCTGCTCGATACCGCCGGCATCGAGCAGGCCGAGGAAGGCACCCTGCCCGCGCGCATGACGGCCATGACCGAACAGGCCATCGAGCAGGCCGACGTCATCCTGTTCATGGTCGATGCCCGCACCGGCCTTACCCCGGACGACGAACATTTCGCCCGCATGCTGCGCCGCCTCGGCAAGCCGGTAATCGTGCTGGCCAACAAGGCCGAGGGCGCACAGGGCGACGCCGCCGCGGCGGAAGCCTGGGCGCTGGGTTTCGACGACGTCATTGCCTTCTCCGCCGCCCACGGCAAGGGCCTGGACGAACTGCACGAGGCGCTCACGGAAAAGTTCCTGCTTCTGAAGGAGCGCACCCGTTGGCGAGAAGTGGCGCAGAAAAACAACAGGAAAGAGGACAAAACGGAATCACTTTCCCAGGCAGCTGAATCAACTTCTGAAGCAGCCGATCCCGACGACGGCGACAACGAAGAAACCGCCGAACACCACCAGCAACGCCCCCTGGCCACTGCGGCAAGACCGCTGAAGCTGGCCATCGTCGGGCGGCCCAATGCCGGCAAGTCCACCCTCGTCAACCGCCTGTTGGGTCAGGAGCGCCTGCTCACCGGCCCGGAGGCAGGCATCACCCGCGATGCCATCGCCGTGCCGTGGAAATGGCACGGACGGCACATCGAGCTGTGGGACACCGCCGGCATGCGCAAGAAGGCGAAGGTGCGGCAGAAGCTGGAGCAGCTTTCCGTCGGCGATGCCATCCGCGCGGCGAAGTTCGCCGAGGTGGTGGTGTTGCTGCTGGACGCCACCGAGCCGCTGAAGAAGCAGGATCTGGCCATCGCCGACCTCATGGCCCGCGAGGGCCGCGCGGTGGTCATCGCCGTCAACAAGTGGGATCTCATCGATGCCGAGGCGCGCGCGCGTTACCGCAAGGAGCTGGAACGCGCCGTCGATCGCCTGCTTCCGCAGATCATCGGCGCACCGGTGGTAACGCTCTCCGCGCTCACCGGCAAGGGCACGGACAAGCTCATGCCCGCGGTCATGGGCGTCTACGAAAACTGGAACCGCCGCATCCCCACCGCGCAACTGAACCGCTGGCTGCAGGACGCTACCCGCCGCCATCCGCCCCCCGCCCCGCGCGGGCGGCGCATCCGCCTGCGCTACATCACCCAGCCGAAGACCCGCCCGCCCACCTTCGCGGTGTTCACCCAGCGGGCCGACGAGGTGCCGGCGGAATACGCCCGCTATCTGGTGAAATCCCTGCGCGATTCCTTCGATCTGTGGGGCACGCCCATCCGCCTGCATTTCAGGGAGGTGGAAAACCCCTACGACTCCGGGCAGAACACAAACCGCCGCAAGTCATGAAAACCATGGGAAAGCCTGCCAGCCAGTTGTCCGGCAGGCGACTCCGAAACCTCCCCGGCCTGAGATTGTCCAGGCAAATTTGTGTGTGTGGATTACCAAAAAATATGTTGTCTGCACATGATGAACCACATAATGCCATCTCCAATGAGTTTTTTACCATTGTAGCGCACGCTGCACGGCACGAGCTTGCACAAGCTGCCATCTTCCTGCAAAAACAGGGCCCCAAGGAACCGTGGAAACGAGCGCCTGCATTTGGTGAACATGAGCTCCGGCTGTCTGCCTTGCGTGAACATCACGTTCAGACCATATCGCCGGGCCCCCTGATCCAAGCTGATGCCAGCCCATTGTTTGCACCCGGAAACACAACAACAATGTCATGCAAAAGATCGGTTACAGGGCTGATATTGACGGCTTGCGCGCCATCGCCATCATCGCCGTTCTCGTTTATCACATAGCCCCGACCCGGCTGCCGCACGGCTATCTGGGCGTGGACATTTTTTTCGTCATTTCGGGCTATCTCATCACGGGCATCATCCTGCGCAACCTGCAGGCGGGAACGTTCCGTCTCGCAGATTTCTTCCAGCGCCGCATCGCACGGTTGTTTCCCGCCCTGCTTGCCATGTTCGCGCTGGTATTGCCGCTGGCCTTCATCATTCTCACCAAGGCGGAATTCCACGAATTCCTTGACCAGATGCTGGCAGGCATCTTTTACGTCTCGAATATCTACTATTACTTCCAGTCAGGCTATTTCGAGCCGGATGCCCTCCGTCAGCCATTTCTGCATTTGTGGTCGCTTGCGGTGGAAGAACAATTCTACCTTGTCATTCCGCTGCTGCTGCTGGCGCTGTTCCGCTTTTCCAGGCTGAGCGGGATGTTCCACGTCCTGCTGCTGTTCGCCGCGCTTTCGTTTGTCGCCATGCTATCATCCAGTGGCACATCCTACAGCTTCTACATGCCGTGGATGCGTGCATGGGAATTCCTGGCCGGCGGCCTTCTTGCCTGGGCGCTGGTCGCGCATGGCTGGAAAGGCTTTCCGGCCCCTGCCTCCAATCTGCTGGCGGTTGCCGGGCTGGCCATGGTGCTGTTGCCCATGCTCAGTCCCCTGCCCCATGCTCATCCCGGCCCTTTCACCGTCTTGCCCGTGCTCGGCAGCATGTTGCTGATCGCCTCCGGCAACAGCCTTCTGTCCCGCCATTTTCTGGCCAATCGCCTGGCCGTGTTCATCGGACTTGTCAGCTATCCTCTCTACATCTGGCATTATCCGCTGCTGTCATTGTCCGAATATGCACTTTCAGGCGGCCTCATCACGCGCACCCAGAAATTCGTCTTCCTGATCATTGTGTTCGCCCTGGCCACGGCCACGTGGCTTCTGCTGGAAAAGCGCGCCCGCCTTGTGCCGGCCAGAACCACGCGCCTGGTGTTGCCTGCCTTGCTGTTGCTGGCCATTGGCGCCGCAGCGCTGCGCATTGGCAATGTCAATACACTGGTAACCGACAAGTTCCTGGTTGTTTCCGCCAGCGCCGCGCGCGACTGGAATTTCCCTGGCAGCCTGCATGCCGTACCTGGCGAAGAAAGGGGAGTGCATGTCAACTTCCCGAACAGGCCCGTGGAAGTCATTTTCATTGGCGATTCCCACGCCCAGCAATACGCACCACGCGTAATGCATCTGACGCGCCAGCACCCGGAAAAAACACACGTCATTTCTTTCGTAACCGAGGCAGGCTGCCCGCCCCTGGAGGGCTTTGTCCTGCGCAAGGGCAAAAAATGCGAATTGAAAAGGCAAAAAATCTATCGCCAGGTGAAACAACACCAGTCAACGCTGGAAAAGATCATCATCGCCGGCGCCTGGAACCGCTACATGTTTGATCATGCCATGCTGCGCAAGCGGCAGGCCCGCATCATGTGCGATGGCGAGTTGCGCGATTATACCTATCCCGGTTATGAACGCTGCCTGATACACGGGCTGAAGAGCATGATCCTCCACTTGCGCAAGATTGCTCCGAACGCCAAGATCGTGCTGCTGCAAGACAATCCCATGGACCAGCGTTTTTCACCTTCCTGGCACCTGCAGCGCGGCAATTACGTATCGTTCCTGCTGTCATACCGCATCGCCCACGCACTGGGCCTGGTTTCATCCTCCATGTCCTTCGGGGATGTTTCCCCCTTCGCTCGACAACAGCAGCAGGCAGCTTTTTCGAAGCGCTTGCACCAGTCCCTGCAGCACATGATGGACGCGCTTCACGACCCTGCAAGCGCCATCTGTCCCGGGGAGATATGCAACCCCTTGTTTGAAGCCGACAACAGCCCCTGGTACAAGTATTGGGACAAGGATCACATGAGCGCTACCTATGCGCAGCGCTTCGAAATGCTGGATCACCTGTTTCTGAAATCAGCCAACGGCAGCGTTGCACTGCGCCGCAATTCGGATAGAAAAACGGAAAAACAGGAAACCGGGGGGTGATTTCTCATGAGCTCAGGCCTGCTGGCATTGCTGGATGATGTAGTGGCATTGGGCAAAAAGGCCGCCATCGTGCTGGACGACACCGCCGCACTGTCGCTGAAGGCCGGTTCGAAGTCCGCCGCCGTGGTGGCGGATGACGCCGCCGTTACGCCGAAGTACATCATCGGCTTCGCAGCCGAACGCGAACTGCCCATCATCTGGAAGATCACGCTCGGCTCGTTGCGCAACAAGTTCCTGTTCGTGGTGCCGGCGGTGCTGGCGCTGGGATATTTTGCGCCGTGGATCATCACGCCCCTGCTGGTGCTGGGCGCATTGTATCTGGGTTATGAAGGTTTCGAGAAGGTGCATGAATGGTTCACCGGACACACCAGCGGCGAGGAAACGCTTGTAAGGGCCGACGCCACACCGGAAGAGCTGGCCGCCTTCGAGCGCCAGCGGGTGAACAGCGCCATCCGCACCGACCTCATCCTCTCCGGCGAGATCATGGTGATTGCCTATGCCCAGCTCGTCCACCAGCCTTTCGTCTATCAGGTGTTGGCGCTGGTGCTGGTGGCGCTGGGCATCACCGCACTGGTCTATGGCGCGGTGGCGATCATCGTGAAAATGGATGATTTCGGCCTGTGGCTGGCCACCCGCGAGGGCAATGGCGATGCGCTACGTGCGCTTGGCCGGGGCATCGTGCGCGCCATGCCGGGCTTTCTGAAGGTGCTGAGCATCATCGGCACCACCGCCATGCTGTGGGTGGCCGGTGGCATCATCATGCACGCACTGGCCAAATACGGCATTCATGCTCCGGAGCAATGGGCCCACCTCATCCCTTATGTTGGCGCATTGCTGATGTCTCTGCTGCTGGGCCTGGTGGCGGGCTTTCTCGTCTGGCTGCTTGCCACCCCCCTGCTGCGCCTGCTCCCCGGCGACAAGCCCGCGCATTGACCATCCGCTCAGCCCGCAAATCGCAGAAAGCGCAGCAGCGTGTCGCCGTAAACACGTTCATCGAGCAACGAAAAGCCTTGCGGCGCGGTGAAACCGGCCCGTGCGCTCTCCTCCACCACCGCCAGCGCGCCCGGCTTCAGCCAGCCTTCCGCCGCCAGCGTTGCCAGCGCCCGTTCCGCCAGCCCCTGCCCATATGGCGGGTCGAGAAAGGCGATGTCGAACGCAGGCATCGGCGCGCAACGGCCCATCTTCACCGCATCGCGCCGCCAGATCTTCGCCCTGCCCTGCAGGCCCAGCTCCATCAGGTTTGCGCGAATGGCGGCGCGCGCCGCCGCATCGGTATCGACAAACAGCACGAACGTCGCCCCGCGCGAGAGCGCCTCCAGCCCCAGCGCGCCGGAGCCGGCGAACAGATCCAGCCCCCGCGCCCCCGCCAGCGGCGGCGCATAATCGGCATGAGCCAGCACGTTGAACAGCGCCTCGCGCACGCGGTCGGTGGTGGGACGGGTATCCCGGCCCTTCGGCGCGCGAATGCTCCTGCCACGATATTCCCCACCGATGATGCGCATCGTGCCCCGCTGCAGCTCAACCCTCGTCGTCGAAACCGATACGCACCACCTGCCCGCGCGGATGGTTGGCAAAGCGCCGCGCTTCCACTTCGCGCAACAACCCACCCAGCAGTTCTTCCAACTGCTTGCGCGGCACCTCCACCACCTCGCCGCGCTTCAGCCCACCCAGTTGAAACGGCCCGTAGGAGGTGCGTAACAGGCGGTTCACCTGCAGGCCCAAGTGCTCGCAGATGCGGCGAATCTCTCGGTTCTTGCCCTCCTTCAGCGCGAAAGTAAGCCACTTGTTCGCGCCTTCCGCCCGGTCCAGCTCGGCCTTTACCGCGCCATAATGCACGCCATCGATGGTGATGCCCCGCTCCAGGCTCCGCAACTGGTGTTTCAGCCTGTCGGGATTCACCTTGCCATAGGCGCGCACGCGATATCGCCGCGTCCAGCCTTTCGCCGGATGCTCCAGCGCCCGCTTCAGCGCGCCATCATTGGTCAGCAGCAGCAGTCCTTCGGAGAGAAAGTCCAGCCTTCCTGTCGGCATGGCATGCTGCACATCATCGGGCAGGTCGTCGTAGATTGTCGGCTTGCCGCCGTCCGCCCGGCGCGACACCAGCCGCTCGCGCGGCTTGTGATAGCGCCACAGGCGCACCGGCTCCGGCTCCGGCAACGGCGCGCCGTCGATGAGCACTTCGTCATCCGGCCCGACATTGATGGCCGGGGCATCGACAATGAAGCCATTCACCGCCACGCGGCCCGCGCGGATCAGCGCTTCCGCCTCGCGCCGCGAGCAGATGCCGCTGCGCGCCATCACCTTGGCCAACCGTTCCCCGGCAGATTGCCGTTCGTCGGCGGATCGTCGCTCTCTGGCAGATCGCCGCAAGCCGCTATTGGGTTTTGCATCATCCTGTGCCATGCAGCAACAAGTAGGCGTTCGCGCACGCACAGACAAGGCGGAAAGCCCCATGAACCTGTTGCCCGAACCGATGAAACTGGCGCTGCAGGAGGCGCGGCGCGCCGCACAGCGCGGCGAGGTGCCCGTCGGCGCCGTCATCACCGATGCCGCGGGCCAGGTGCTGGCCGCGGCGGGCAACCGCACCGAGGAGCTGCACGACCCCACCGCCCATGCCGAGCTGCTGGCCATTCGCGCCGCCTGCGAGAAACTGGGCAGCCCGCGCCTGCCCGGCTGCGACCTTTACGTTACGCTGGAGCCCTGCCCCATGTGCGCCACGGCCATTTCATTTGCGCGCATTCGCCGCCTCTACTTCGCCGCCGATGATCCGAAGATGGGCGGCGTGCACCATGGCCCGCGCATATTCACGCAAACCACCTGCCACCACGCACCGGAAATCTACGACGGCCTCGGCGCTGAACAGGCAGCGCAATTGCTGCGCGACTTCTTCCGCCAGCGGCGTGGCGACTGAACAATCGCGGCAACTGAGCGCCAAAGACAGGCGGCATCGGCTGAATGGGCCCATTCAAGAGCGAAGTGCAACACCCCTGGAGCGCTGCTATCTTAGCCGTGCTCCAGGGGTGTTGCACTTCGCTCTTGAGTCGACCCCCCGCCGTCCAACCGCCTGTTTAGCGCGGCATCAGCACTTCCGGCAGGGGCAGCAGCGGCAGGGCAAAATCCTTCGCCGCTGGTGTCTTCACGTGTTCCGCCGTGGTGGTGATGGCAATGCCGCCACGAATGTTGAACGCCCCCACCACGCGGATGTAGTGCGGGTCCAGCGCCGCCACCAGGTCATCCAGAAACACGTTGGTGCCGTGTTCATGGAAGACCTTCTCGTTGCGGAACGACCAGAAATAGAGCTTCAGCGATTTCGACTCGACGATCTTCCCGTCCGGCACGTAATCGATGCGGATGCGCGCGAAGTCCGGCTGGCCAGTTACCGGGCACAGGCAGGTGAACTCGTGCGTTTCCGCCGACACCAGATAGAACCGCCCCGGTGAGCGGTTGGGAAAGGCTTCCAGCCTGCGTTCCGGCACGGCATCACGGCCCAGCTTGCTCAGGCCCTGCAGGTCTTCCGGCTGGGTGAAGCCGCTGCCCTGCCCCGCCACGGGCTTGTCGCTCATGTCGTTTTCTCCAGCGTTTGCACGCCGTCTTCCGTGGCCACCAGCGCCACCGAGGCGATGCCGACAAACAGTCCCTGCTCCACCACGCCGGGAATGCGCCGCAGCTTACCGGCCAGCTTCTCCGGCTGGGTGATGTGGCCCAGGTGGCAATCGACAATCAGCCCGCCGTTGTCGGTGATGAAGTTTTCGCCATCCTTCTGGCGGATGACGAGATCACCGCTCATGCCCAGTTTCTCGATGGCGCGGCGCATCTTCAGGATGGTTGCGCCGGCGCCGAAGGGCAGGATCTCCACTGGCAGCGGAAACTTGCCGAAAGCTTCCGCTGTCATGGCCTTGGAGGCATCGGCAATCACCACCATCTTTTTCGACGAGGCGGCAACGATCTTCTCGCGGGTCAGCGCCCCGCCACCGCCCTTGATGAGCACCAGCGGGCCTTCGAGGATTTCATCGGCGCCATCGACGGTAACATCCAGTTCCGGCGTTTCGTCCAGGGTGGACAGCGGTATGCCCAGATTACGCGCACGCTCCTCCGAGGCAATGGAGGTGGGCACACAGATGACGTTCAGCCCCTGCTTCACCCTTTCACCCAGCGCGTCGATGAAATAATTGGCCGTGGAGCCTGTGCCCAGCCCCACCTTCATGCCATCCTCGATATAGTCCAGCGCGGCATGAGCCGCTGCCTTCTTTTGCGCTTCGATATCCATACTATTCCCGCTCCGTATTCAATATCTTTTTGCACGAGTTCATCGATCGGCAACCGCTGCCGCGTTCAGGAGGCCATCAAATACACCACGACCCTGTCCGCATTACCATATAGCCTCCTGTTATCGGAATTGAATTCGTATTTCACATCACAAGGCAGATCATGGGCATCGATGATGGTGCAACTGCGCGCTCTGAAAAGGCCCTGCCCGTCCACTATATCCACCCGCTCCATGCAGAAGGCAAACACGAGGTGATAGGCATCGCGCACATGCGGCTCGCAATAATTGCCCACCTCGTTGGGTCGTCTGGAGGCAATGCCTTCCCTGTTGATGTTTTCCAGAGCCTGTAGCGCAACCTGGTGCAGTATTTCCTTGGCATGACCGTCATACGGCCAGATGGTGTGCCGTCCCTCGGTGATGGCCTCGATGATGACATCCAGCGGAATGTCTTTCAGGGGGCGCAACATGTCCCTGATGATGCGCTTCAATTGCTCCTCGCGCCCGCTCATGCCGGCTCCTTCCACAACAACACGATGCGGTTGGTATTGGTGCCCCTGGTGTTGTTTTCCACCCCCCAGCAATTGGCCGTCTTGGTGAATTGCTGGCTGTTCACGGCGATGCCCGCACAGACAAAACCCGCCGCTTCGCCAAGGGGCGCAACAATCTCGTCGAGATTGAGCGTGCCGCCACGCACTTCCCCCACTTCAAACGCCACCCACCCTCCGGGCCGCACCACGCGATAAAGCTCGTGCATCACTTGGCCGATGAAATCCCGCCACTGCTCCAGCGAAGACGTAACCGTGATCCGCCTGGCGATGGATGCCGCGTCCAGGTGGTTGAACCAGCAGCGCAGCCAGTTGTCCTGCGCGTATTGCACCGTGTTGAGGAATGGCGGCGATGTGATCACCAGATCGACACTGTCATCGGCCAGCCGGGGTGTGTTGCCTGCATCATCCTGCATCAGCAGAACCGTCCTTGCCGCCTGCTGCAGGCGCTGGCGCTCCGGCGCCGTCAACCGCCGCAGCAGGGAACGGGTCTTCTTCAGAATGATGCCTTTCACATCACGCTCCGGCGGCGTCTGTTTGCGCCGGGTGTTGATCTCGCGCTGGCGCTCCGGCGAGACGGCCTGATTTGGCGGCAAGGTATAGACGGAGAAGAAGCCAGTGGAATGGCCGCTCAGGCGGTTGGTGGCGACCATGCGTATCCACCTGTCCACCGCATCTTCCGCCTGATGGCTGCGGCGCACCCTGAGATATTCACGCAAGTTCAGCAACTGCCGCAGCGTTCCCGGCGCATAGAACATGCTCAAGTCCATGTCCGCCGGTGGTGGCGTGTCATCCAGCCGCAACATCTCCAGCCGCCTGGCCACCTCAGTTGCTTCCGGCGGCTCCAGACGGGGCCGCAGCAGAATCTCGCTCAAGGGATTGGCATCATTGCCCGCCACCCGCGCGCCAGCCAGCGCCGCTTCCAGCAGGGTTGTGCCACGCCCCATGAAGGGGTCATAAACCAGCGCACCGTCTGCCTGCCGCAACAGCACGGACAGGAAGAAACGCGGCAATTCCGCCTTGAAACAGGCGCGATAGGAAATCTCGTGCAGCGAATGCCCGCCGCGCTGGCGCGATGTCCAGAACTCGTTGACATAGCGGGTGTACGAGCGCCCTTGCAAGCGCACCAGATCAACCCGCGTGGCAGGCGCCTGCGCCAAGGCATCATCCGCCTCGAACAGCCTTGGCTGCGCATTGGCCTCTGCTCGCAAGGAGAACGAGCGCAATGCCGCATCCACCTGTTGCGGTGCAACGCCAGCAGATTGATTCGCCATCTTCAGCATGGGAACATGCTATGGGTGTTCCACACACTCGGCAATGCGTTCCGCCGAATTATCGACAGAGCTTGTATTGCACCTGCGTCAAACCCCGCCCACTGCGACGTATTTCAGCTCGGTGAATTCTTCCACGCCGTGCCTGCCGCCCTCGCGGCCCAGGCCGGACTCCTTCACCCCGCCGAACGGCGCAACCTCTGTGGAGATGATGCCGCGGTTCACCCCGACGATGCCGTATTCCAGCGCCTCCGAGACGCGCCACACACGGCCCATGTCGCGCGCGTAGAAATAGGCTGCCAGGCCATAAGGTGTGTCGTTGGCCAGGCGCACTGCTTCCTCCTCGGTGGCAAACTTCATCAGCGGCGCCACGGGGCCGAAGATCTCCTCGCGCGTGAGCGCCATCTCCGGGGTGATGTCGCACAACACCGTCGGCTCGTAGAAGGTGCCGCCCAGCGCATGCCGGCGCCCGCCGGTGAGCACCCGCGCGCCCTTATCGCGCGCATCGGCCACCAGCCGCTCCACCTTCTCAAGCGCCTGCTCGTTGATCAGCGGCCCCTGCGCCACGCCTTCCTCGCTGCCGATGCCCACTTTCAGATTCTTCACCGCCGCCGCCAGTTTTTCGGCAAAGGCGTCATACACCCCTTCCTGCACCATGATGCGGTTGGCGCACACGCAGGTCTGGCCCGTGTTGCGATACTTGCTGGCCAGCGCACCTTCCACCGCCGCATCCAGGTCGGCATCGTCGAACACGATGAACGGCGCATTGCCGCCCAGCTCCAGCGAGATCTTCTTCACCGTATCCGCGCACTGCCGATACAGCAGCTTGCCCACTTCCGTGGAGCCGGTGAAGGTGAGCATGCGCACATCCATGCTGGAGGTCAGCTCCGCGCCGATGATGGCGGCATCGCCGGTGATCACGTTGAACACCCCCGCCGGCAGCCCGGCGCGCGCCGCCAGCTCGGCCAGCGCCAGCGCCGACAGTGGCGTGTCCTCCGCCGGCTTGCACACGAAGGTGCAGCCCGCCGCCAGCGCCGGGCCGGCCTTGCGGGTGATCATGGCGTTGGGAAAGTTCCACGGCGTGATCGCCGCCACCACCCCCACCGGCTGGCGCAGCACCATGATGCGGGTATCGGGAAACGGCGAGGGAATGACCTCGCCATACAGCCGCTTGCCCTCTTCCGCCGCCCACTCGATGAAGCTGGCGCCATAGACCACCTCGCCGCGCGATTCGGCCAGCGGCTTGCCCTGCTCGGCGGTCATGATGACGGCGAGATCCTCCGCATGCTCGAGGATCAGGTCATGCCAGCGCTTCAGGATGATGGCACGATTCTTTGCCGGCATCGCCGCCCATGCCCCTTGCGCCGCCTTCGCCGCGGCGATGGCCTGCCGCGTTTCTTCCGCGCCCAGATCCGGCACCTGCGCCAGCACCTCGCCAGTGGCCGGGTTGGTTACCGCAAAGGTGCGCGTGCCCCGCACCCAGGCCCCGTCAATGAAGCAGGCCTCCTTCAACAGGTCGCTATCACGCAATGCGGCACGCAATGGACTGGACATCACCCTGACTCCTGTTCATGTTGTCAGGCTCAGGACCCATAAATTTTCACGCCATCTGTGGCGTTTATGCTTCATCTCAGCGCCCTTGCACCCTTGGAAATACCTTCAGGTATTACCTGCGGGCGCAAGAGCGCTGATATTTCGCCTAAACGCCACATCTGGCATG
>JAJRRZ010000081.1 GCA_024279045.1 Alphaproteobacteria bacterium | reverse complement strand
AAGCTCCTCCAGACGCTGCTCAAAATCCCAGAACCCCTTCTGTCCCTTCATTCTGACATCCCTCCAGCGATTCAGGCTTCTTTCTCACCGGAGTGAATCATATTCCGACTGAAATGCCCAGTTTCCGGAGGTGTCCGATTGTGCAGAAAGGTATTTGTGCATAACTCACATCCGACTGAACGGCTCACGTTTGACCGCTGATGCAATGCAGATGCATTGCCGGTGCAGTGTGTGTTGTCTGGTTGGAGGAGTGGTGGGCGGGGCGTTGCGTGCGCCTTGCTAGTTCAGTTTTCGCGCCGCTGCATCCAGCGCGCCAGGCGCTCGCAGGCCAGCTCTATGTCCTCGCCCGTGGCGCAATAGGAAAAACGCAAATATTGCCGTCCGCCCCGCGGGTCGAAGTCCAACCCCGGCGTGGTGGCCACGTGTGCTTCCGTGAGCAATTGCCGCGCCAGGGCCACGCTGTCGTTGCTCAGGTGGCGCACGTCGGCATAGAGATAGAATGCCCCGTCCGCCGGGCTGAAGTCGCGAAAGCCAATGTTCGGCAGCTCGCGCAGCAGAAAGGCGCGGTTGGCCGCGTAGCGGCTCTTGCGCTCTTCCAGCTCGTCCTCCGCATCGAACGCCGCCAGCGCCGCGTGCTGAGAGATGGTCGGTGCGTTGATGAGCATGTTCTGCGCCAGCACCTCCACGGTGCGCGCCAGCCAGCCGGGCAATACCATCCAGCCGATGCGCCAGCCGGTCATGGCGTAGTATTTCGAGAAGCTGTTGATGACCACCACATCATCGGAGAAGGCCAGCGCCGTTTGCGCCTCTTCGCCGTAGGTCAGTCGGTGATAGATTTCGTCAGAGATGAACACGCCGCCGCGCGCCTCCACCAGCCGCACCAGTCCTTCCAGTTGCGCGGCGGAGAGCATCGCGCCGGTGGGATTCACCGGCGAGGCCAGCAGCACTCCGGCCATGTCCGCTTCCAGCGCTGTTGCCACGTCGTGCGGCTGCGGCACCCAGCCCTGCGCCGCGCCCGCGGCCAGCAGCACCGGTTCAAGATCCAGCGCGTGCAGGATATTGCGATAGGCCGGATAGCCGGGATTGGCCAGCCCCACCCGCTGCCCGGCGTCGAACAGCGCGCTCAGCGCCAGGGTGAAGGCGCCGGAAGAGCCGGTGGTGATGAAAATGCGCTCCGGCGAGATGTCCAGGCCGTGTTGTTCGGCGTAATGGCGGGCGATGCGCTCGCGCAAGGGGATGATGCCGGCGGCTTCCGTGTAGCCCAGGTCATCGGTGCGCAGGGCTGCTTCGGCGGCTTGCAGCACCTTGCGTGGCGGTGGGCCACCGGGCTGGCCCACCTCCATGTGCGCCACCTTCACCCCGGCGGCTTCCAGCGCCTTGGCCTCGCGCAGCACGTCCATCACGATGAACGCATCCACCCGCGCTGCGCGTTGTGCGATTTTCCGCTCGTTGTCAGCCGCCATCCCGGGAAGCCTTCATGTCTTGAAACCTTCATAATCCCGCGCCACAAACGGCCCGGTCATCAATTGGAGGGCATTGTCCATGCGCCTGAAACGCCTTGCCATTGCCGTTCTTGCCGCGCTGCTGGTGCTGATGCAAGCCCTGCCCTTGCCGCAGGCTCTGGCGCGCGGCCTGCCGCTGGTGCGCGACGCCGAGATCGAGGATCTACTGCGCCTGTATGCAAGGCCCATCTTCCGCGCCGCCGGGTTGAGTGCTGGTGCGGTGCGCGTGCATCTGCTGCAGGATTCGCGCATCAATGCTTTCGTTGCCGGAGGGCAGCGCATTTTCATCAACACCGGCCTGCTGCAACAGGCCAGAACACCCAGCGAAGTCATCGGCGTGCTGGCGCACGAAACCGGGCATATCGCCGGTGCGCACCTGGTGCGCCGCGGCATTCAGATGAACCGTCTCTCCACGCTGGCCATTATCAACCAGTTGCTGGCCATGGGCGCGATGGCCGGTGGCGTGGCTGCCGGGCAGCCGGGCGCGGTGCAGGCGGGGCGAGCCGTCATGCTGGGCGGGCAGTCGATGCTGCAACGCGGCTTTCTGGCCTATGCCCGTGTGCAGGAGGCTGCCGCTGATCAGGCCGCGGCACGCTATCTGGACAAGTCGCGCATTTCGGGCCGCGGCATGATTGCCATGTTCCAGCGTCTGTCCAACCGCTCCATCGCCTCGCTGGCCCATGCCGACCCCTACGTGCTGACCCACCCCATGCCCATGCAGCGCGTCCGCAATCTCGAGCGGCGCCTGCGTGCCAGCCAGTGGTTCGACAAGCCCGATCCGCCCCATTTCGTCTGGCGGCACAAGATGATGCAGGCCAAGCTGATTGGTTATCTGGGCAGTGCGCGCGCGGTGTGGCGCAAGTATCCAAAATCCGATGCATCCATGCCGGCGCGCTATGCCCGCGCCATTGCTGCGCACCGGCTGGGTGATGCCAATACGGCGCTGCGGCTGCTCGATTCGCTCATTCGCGAAAAGCCGAAATATCCCTACTTCCACGAGCTGAAGGGCGAGATGCTGTTGCGTGCCGGGCGCGTGAAGGCGGCCACGCAGGCCTTTGCCAAGGCTGCGAAACTGGCCCCGCGCAACGGCCTAATCCGCCTGGAGCTGGCGCAGGCGCTGCTGGCCACGGGCAACCGCTCCGACGCACGGGCGGCGCTGAAGCATCTGGCCGCCGCCCGCCCCACGGAAGGAGGCCGCCCCATGCTGCACCGGCTGAAGGCGCAGGCACATGCCGTGCTGGGTGATATCGAATTGGCCGAGTTGGAAACGGCTGATGCCGCCCTGCGTGCGGGCGACCTCGACCTGGCCCTGCGCAAGGCGGCGCGGTTGACGAAAAAGCTGAAGAAACACACCCCGCGCTGGCGGCGCGCCAATGACATCCTGAGCATTGCCAAACGGCTGAAGCGCGAGCGTCGATACAGCCGGTAGGTCTCACTGGCGAAACCACCGGTAACGCAATTTTGGCCGAATGTTCATTGGCAATTCATCTGCCGCACTGTTATCTGGTCGAACAATGCAACGGAAAGAGGGATTCTCACATCATGCGCAAGTTCCTGCTGGCCACTGCCGCCACCGTCCTGCTGCTTGCTCCGGCGCAGGCGGAAACCTTCACGCCGGAGCAGAAGAAAGCCATCGGCGAGATCGTGCGCCAGTATCTGCTGGACAATCCGGAAGTGCTGGTGGAAGTTTCGCGCAAGCTGGAAGAAAAACAGCGTGCCGAGCAGCAGGCCCGCATGCAAGCCGCCTTGAAAGGTCATGGCGATCTGATTTTCAACAACCCGGCTGACCCGGTGCTGGGCGATCCGAAGGCGAAGATCGCCGTGGTGGAATTCTTCGACTACAATTGCGGCTTCTGCAAGCGTGCGCTGAAGGATTTGCAGAAGATCGTCGATGCTCACAAGGATGCGAAGATCGTTTTCAAGGAGTTTCCCATCCTTGGCCCTGGTTCGGATGAGGCTGCGCGCATCGCCCTGGCGGCACAAATGCAGGATGCGCAGAAATACTGGAAGCTGCATCAGGCGCTGATGAGCTATCCGGGCCGCATGGACGGCAAGACGGCGCTGGCCATCGCGAAGAAGATGGGTTTCGATGTCGAGCGGCTGAAGAAAGACATGAACAGCGACGCGGTGAAGAGCGCCATTCTCACCAACATGCAGCTTGCCGACGCGCTGGGCATCAACGGCACGCCGGCGTTCATCATTGGCGATCAGTTGATTCGCGGCGCGCAGGGTTATGACAGGCTCAAGGACGCCATCGAAGCCGTGCGGGAGAAAGCCTCCGACAAGGCAGGCAAGAAAGGCTGAGAAACGCTGAGAAGTGCTTCAGCCCGGCAGCAACCCCGGACTTTCCCCACAGCCCCCGGTATCCGGGGGCTGTGTCGTGTGTGGAGGCAAAATTCGCGGCACGTGGCGCCGGTGCATGGAGTGTACACACTGCACGGTTTGTGTCGTCATGCACGCTTCAGGCGGGCATCCGGCGCGCATGTCCGCAAACGCAGGCGCTTGCTGCAAGGGGGCTGGAGGCTGCTTTCGTGGGGATGACGGGTGAGGTGCGGGGGTGGCGGAGTGGCTGAATTCGTTTGGTGTGGCGTGTGGCGAGGGAGTCGCCAGGCGGAAATCTGTTACAGACTGAAACACAGATTTATTTCCGTTGCCGGCCACACTGGTGGTAGCAATCTCCCTGCGGGAAGGCTGACTGGCCCGGCTAGCCGTTTCGGTAGCTGGCGTGTCGCGGGCAGGCCTTGACTCTGCGGATTTTTCGCAAAAGCGCGAGCATGATGGTGCGGTAACCATTTGTTCACCATGTTTCCGCTATCCAGCGTCAATTGCAACAGGAAGTTGTCTTCATGAGCAGCATTTCGGCGCCACAGCCTGTTTGCCAACCTGTCCGCACGCCGACTGGTGCGCAGCAGCCACGTCGCGCGGGCGGCTTCGAGTCGCTGGTGGAGGGGCTGGAGTACGCCGCACGTGGCGAGACGGGGCTGAATTTTCATGCCGGGCGTGGTCAGTTGGCCGAGGTGCTGCCCTATGCCGTATTGCGCGAGCGCGCCCTGGTCATTGCTGGCAAGCTGCGCACCCTGGGACTGAAACGCGGTGAGCGCGTGGCCATTCTGGCCGATACTTCTGCGGATTTTGCCTGCACCTTTTTTGCCTGCCAGTATGCTGGTGTGCTGCCGTGTCCGGTGCCACTGCCGGTGCAGATGGGCAGTGGCGATGCCTATCCGCGCAAGGTTGCGGGCATGTTGCGCGCCGCCGGGGCAACGGCGCTGCTTGGCCCGCGGGTCAATCTGCAACACATGCAGGCGGCGGCAATGCTGGCTGGCGTGGAACTGGCGCTGAGCCACGATGAGCTGGATGCCCTGCCGGAGCAGGCGGACGCCATTGCTCCGCTGAAGGCGGATGAGCCGGCCTACATCCAGTATTCTTCCGGCTCGACTGCCGCGCCGAAAGGGATTCTCGTCTCGCAGCGCGCCATCATGGCCAACACCACCGCCATCTTGCGCCATGGGCTGCGCATCGGGCCGCAAGACCGGGCCTTTTCCTGGTTGCCGCTGTATCACGATATGGGGCTGGTGGGTTTTTTCCTCACCCCGATGATGGGTCAGGTCAGCGTTGATTATCTGCCCACGGTGGATTTCGTGAAGCGTTCCACCCTGTGGCTGAAGCTGATGAGCGAGGCCGGCTCCACCATCAGCTTTGCCCCCAGTTTCGGCTATGAACTGGTGGCGAAGCGCATCAACGGCAAGGCAGCGGAGCTGGACCTGTCGCGCTGGCGCGTGGCGGGCATTGGTGGCGACATGGTGCGCCCCGACGTGCTGCGGCGGTTCGCCGAGGCGCTGACTCCGGCGGGCTTTGACGAGCGTGCCTTCCTGCCCAGCTATGGCATGGCGGAAATGTCTCTGGCCATCAGTTTCAGCGCGCTGGACAAGCCCGTCCGGCTGGACACCATCGACCGCGATACCGCCCATGACGAGGGGCTTGCCATCCCTGCCACGGCGCAGACGAAAAAGCCGCGGACTTTCGTTTCCTGCGGGCGGGTGCTGCCCGGCCATGACCTGAAGGTGGTGGACGCTGCCGGCAATGAATTGCCGGAGCGGCACATCGGCCATATCAAGGTGAAGGGGCCGTCGATGATGTCGGCCTACTACAACAACCCTGCCGCCACTCGCGCGACCATCGATGCTGATGGCTATCTCGATACCGGTGATCTGGGATATCTGCTGGAAGGCGAGATCTACATCACTGGCCGTGCGAAAGACATGATCCTGCATCATGGTCGCAACATCTGGCCACAGGATATCGAATGGACGGCGGAGCAGGTGGAGCCGCTGCGTTCGGGCGACGTGGCGGCCTTCGGTGTGGAAGGGGAAAACGGCGAGGAGAGCATCGTTGTGCTGGTGCATTGCCGCCTGCGCGATCCGTTTCGTCAGGCAGCGTTGCGCCGTGAGGTGGCGCAGGCGGTGCGCGAAGCCATTGGCGTGCAGTGCGAGGTGGTGCTGGTGGAGCCACGCAGCCTGCCGCAGACGTCTTCCGGCAAGCTCTCCCGTGCTGCCGCACGCAAGATGTATCTGAGCGGCGAGATGTCCATCATTGAACCGCGCATTCCGATGCCCGCCGAGTGAGCGTGCGCACGTTGCTGCTTCAGCCTTTTTTCATCGACAGTTGCTCGAAGCGCCATTGCGGCAACAACAGGCCGTGCGCCTGTTCCAGTGCGCCAGCCTGAAGCTCCAGATACAGCAGTCGCACCGGGTCGAACGGTCCCGGCAGCAGCAATTGTCCCGGTGGCACCGGTGAAAAGCCATAGCGCCCGTAATAAGGCACATCGCCCACCAGCAGCACCAGTCCGTGGCTGGCCTGGCGGGCCGCATCCAGCCCGGTGCGCATCAACCTGCCGCCCAACCCGGCGTTCTGAAAGTCTGGATGCACGGCCAGCGGCCCCAGCAGCAGCGCCGCCGCACCGCCGGGCCAGGCGCGCAACGGCCAGAAGGAAATCACTCCGGCCAGCCTGCCGCCCGATGCCTCGCGCGCATGAAACGACAATCCCGGCACGGGCCGCGCGCCTTCGCGCAGGCGATAGGAAGCCTTGGTGCGCCGCTCCAGCCCGAAGGCAGCATCCAGCAGTGCATCTTCCTCCTGCGCTGCCGCCAGGCCTTGCACAATGTCGAATGCCTGTGATGATGTTTTGCCCACCTGCTGCATGCGCCCGATTCCCGCCAGCCGCCTTCCGCGCCAACCATGCACTCCGTGTCTGTTCCGGTAAAGGGGGAATGGTTGTGCCGCAAGGCGATTTTCCTTCTCCTCCGGTAAGGATACACTGCCAGCCATGCACGGCAGGAGAAAGTGCCAAGCCCGCGCGCAGGCCGCGGGTCATTGTTGCCCGCAAGATGCTCAGGAGCATGGAAATGCACATGTGCGGGTTGTTTGAGGTGTGGCTGAATGCCGGTGATCACTCCTTCAGCCGCGATGCATTCGCTGCCGCCTACAACGGGTGGAAGTGCTGGTGCCCGCCGTTACCGGTTCATCGATGCGAAGCTGATTGGCCAGACACCGGCTTTCGGCATGCAGGTGCATTGCTGTACTCGCCGCCAGTGTGTGCCCGGATGTCGAGGCGGGGCTGGCTGCCGCTGCTTTCCTCACATCCTGCTCAGCCGTTGTGCGCGGTGATGCGCTCCCGGTGATACACGCCCCATAGCTGCGCCTGTTCCAGCCAGCCTTCCACCTTGCCTGTGCGCACCCGGCACCACTGCCCGTCGCATGCCAGCAGCCGCACCACCACGCCGCTGCCCACCCAGGCGCGCAGCGGCGCATCCGCCGAGCGCACCGTCCGCAGCGCCACCTTTGCATCATGCCGCCATGGGGCGACCAATGCAGCGCGATCGCCACTCAATGCATGTGCGTGAAGCCAGCCTTCCTCGCCTTCATGGTCGCGTATGCGCAGCCAGTCTCCGGTTTCGGCCAACACCTCAACAGGCATGCCCGGGCTGCGGATGATCCAGGCCACTGGATAATCCTGTCCCGGCCCGAGGCGCACTTGTGCTTCGTCCCGTGCCAGTGTCATGAATCGCGGCAACAAGCCACCGCTGGGGCCGCGCATGAACCCAGCCGGGGAAATCAGGCTCGACCGGGCAGGAATTGTGGCGGTATTTGCCGGCATGTATGTGTCGGCTTGTGTGGCCATTGCCACCGATGGCGCCGTTGCCGACGCCTTTGCATCCGCCGGTGCATCGGGGGCAACGGGCGCTGTCAGCATCAGCCATGCCGCCAGTCCGCCCACCATCAGCAGCAGTCCCCCCAGAATGCTCCAGTAACTGCGCCATGCAGCATTCATCATGCCCGCTCTCCCACGTTTCCCCCCGTGGCTGGCAGCATGATCACGCCATGCCACGGCAACAAGTTGAACACATCATGGCGTGAATGTGAACTCCCTCCCACTGTAAAGCGCGTGCCGCGGCGGCATGGACACTTAAGACAGCTTTAACCAAGCTGTGCGACCTTGGCCGCAGCTGAGGGGCGGGCAGAACAAGCAACCATCACAACAACAATTCACCGGGTTTTGACGGAACATGGCTTCCAGCATTCTGATAATCGATGACGATCCGGTTCAGCGCCGCATCCTGGAAGAAATGGTGCGGCGTTTTGGCCTCGATGCCATGACGGCGCAGGATGCGCACGAAGCGCTGGAGATTCTCGCTTCTCCTGGTGGCAAGGGCATCAGCCTGATCCTGCTGGATCTGCTCATGCCGGAGATGGACGGCATGGAGTTCATGGAGAAGCTGGAGGGCCTGAACATATCTGTGCCGATCATCGTGCAAACGGCACAGGGCTCGGTGGAGACAGTGGTGCAGGCCATGCGCGCCGGGGCGGACGATTTCGTCGTGAAGCCCGTCAATGAAGAGCGGCTGCGCGTATCCATTCAGAACCTGCTGAAGGTCAATGCCCTGACCGAGGAAGTGCGCCGTCTGAACAAGAAGGTGCAAGGCACCTTCACCTTCGAGGATATCATCGCTGTCAGCACGCCCATGCAGCAGGTGGTGCGGCTGGGACGGCGTGCGGCGAAGTCGAACATCCCCGTGCTCATCGAGGGCGATTCCGGTGTTGGCAAGGAAGTGGTTGCACGCGCCATTCATGGTGAATCGCCGCGCGCGGGGCGGCCCTTTGTGGCGGTAAACTGCGGCGCGATACCGGAGAACCTGGTGGAAAGCACCCTGTTCGGTCATGAGAAGGGCGCCTTCACCGGGGCGACAGCAAAGCATATCGGCAAGTTTCAGGAAGCGTCCGGGGGCACGCTGTTTCTCGACGAGGTGGGCGAGCTGTCGCTGGACATGCAGGTGAAGCTGTTGCGTGCCATTCAGGAGGGCGAGATCGACCCGGTCGGTTCGCGCCGCTCCGTGCAGGTGGATGTGCGTATCATCTCCGCCACCAACCGCGACCTGATCCAGATGGTCAAGGATGGCCAGTTCCGCGAGGATCTGTTCTATCGGCTGAACGTGTTTCCCATCATGGTGCCGCCGCTGCGCCGCCGTCAGGCGGACATTCCGCCGCTGGTAGAGCATTTCATCCATCGTTTTGCGGCGGAGGAAGGGCGCAAGGTGCACGGCATCACCCCGCGGGCGCTGGAGATGCTGATGCATTATGCCTGGCCGGGAAATGTGCGCCAGTTGGAAAATGCCATTTTCCGCGCCATCGTGCTGTGCGATTCCGACATGCTGGATGCGCATGACTTTCCGCAGATTGCCGCGCAAGTGGAAGGTTTCGAGGAATTCACCGAGGCGCCGCCACCCACCAGTGCCGCGCCGCAAGAGGTTGCCACGCCGGAAGCGCCCGCCAGCGGCGCCGATGTGGCCGCCGACGGCATGGCGCTGGGCATTCCCGCGGTTACCGAGGGCGGGCATGTGCGCACGTTGCAGGAAATCGAGGCAGACATGATCCGCCTGGCGCTGCAGCGCTATCGTGGGCAGATGTCGGAAGTGGCGCGCAAGCTGGGCATTGGCCGTTCCACCCTGTATCGCAAGATCAAGGCGCTGGGCCTGGACGCCTGAGCTTGTCGATCGTGAAGAAAAGTTTTGTGGCCGACGGTGTCGGCCACAAATACTTTTCTTCAGGAAAAATGATGCGTTGTGCCGGCTTGCGGCGGCGCTGCGCCGGCACAACAACATTTTTGCCTGAGGAAAATTGCAAGGCTTT
>JAJRRZ010000080.1 GCA_024279045.1 Alphaproteobacteria bacterium | reverse complement strand
TGCGCCACCTATATCGGTTCATGAACAAGCGAATAACTTCCCGGCGCCGGAACACCGGCGGGGGCATGCATCAGGGAGAAACACATGAACCTGGAAATCTATACCGACCGGGCCAAGGGCTTCATTCAGTCGTCCCAGCAACTGGCCCTGCGCGAGGGGCATCAGCAGTTCACGCCACTGCATCTGCTGAAGGTGCTGCTGGATGACGATCAGGGCATGGCCGCCAGCCTCATTCAGGCCGCCGGTGGCGATGCACGCCTGGCGCAGGCTGATGTCAACGCCGCGCTGGAGAAGTTGCCGAAGGTGGAAGGCGCAGGTGCCGGGCAGCTTTACCTGGCGCCGGAGACTGCGCGCGTGTTCGCCAGGGCGGAAGAGCTAGCGAAGAAGGAAGGCGACAGCTTCGTCTCCGTGGAGCGGCTGCTGCATGCGCTGGCCATCGAGCCGTCGGAGGCGGCGGACATCCTGAAGAAGGTGGGCATCACCCCGGTGAGCCTGAACAAGGCCATCGACGAAATGCGCGGTGGTCGCAAGGCGGACACGGCATCCGCGGAGGAAACCTATGAGGCGCTGAAGAAATACGCCATCGACCTCACCGAGAAGGCGCGCGAGGGCAAGCTTGATCCGGTCATTGGCCGCGACGAGGAAATCCGCCGCACCATCCAGATCCTGTCGCGCCGCACCAAGAACAACCCCGTGCTCATCGGCGAGCCGGGCGTGGGCAAGACGGCTATCGTCGAGGGTCTGGCGCAGCGCATCGTCAATGGCGATGTGCCCGACAGCCTGAAGGACAAGCGCATCCTGGCGCTGGACATGGGCGCGCTCATTGCCGGGGCGAAATATCGCGGCGAATTCGAGGAGCGGCTGAAGGCCATCATCAACGAGGTGGTCAGCGCCGAGGGCAAGATCATCCTGTTCATCGACGAGATTCACAACCTCGTCGGCGCCGGCAAGTCCGAGGGCGCGATGGATGCCTCGAACCTGCTGAAGCCCGCACTGGCGCGTGGCGAGCTGCATGTCATCGGCGCCACCACGCTGGATGAATACAAGAAATACATCGAGAAGGACGCCGCGCTGGAGCGGCGCTTCCAGCCGGTGTTCGTCAAGGAGCCGACGGTGGAGGATACCATCTCCATCCTGCGCGGGCTGAAGGAGAAATACGAGACGCACCACGGTGTGCGCATCACCGATTCGGCAGCGGTGGCCGCCGCCACGTTGTCGAATCGCTACATCTCCGACCGCTTCCTGCCGGACAAGGCCATCGACCTGCTGGACGAGGCCGCGGCACGGCTGCGCATGCAGGCGGAGTCCAAGCCCGAAGCGCTTGATGAACTGGAGCGCAGGATCATCCAGTTGAAGATCGAGCGTGAGGCGCTGAAGAAGGAGTCCGACGAGGCCTCGAAGGAGCGCCTGGAGAAGGTGGAGAAGCAGATCGCCGAGCTGGAGCAGCAGGCCGCGGAGCTGACCACGAAATGGCAGGCGGAAAAGGCCAGGCTCGACGAGGAGAAGAAGCTGAAGGAAGAGCTTGACCGCGCGCGGGTGGAGCTGGAGCAGGCGCAGCGCTCGGGCAATCTGGAGCGTGCCTCGGAGCTGGCCTATGGCGTCATTCCGCAACTGGAGCAGAAGATCGCCGAGATGCAGGCGCAGGAAGGCCGTGCTGGCGAGCTGCTGCGCGACGAGGTTACCGAAAAGGACGTCGCGCAGGTGGTTTCGCGCTGGACGGGCATTCCGGTGGACAAGATGCTGCAGGGCGAAAACGAGAAGCTGCTGCACATGGAAGAGGAGCTGGCCAGGCGCGTCGTCGGCCAGGAGGAGGCGGTGAAGGCCGTCTCGACGGCGGTGCGCCGGGCGCGCGCCGGCCTGCAGGATCCCAACCGGCCCATCGGCTCGTTCCTGTTCCTCGGCCCCACCGGTGTGGGCAAGACGGAGCTTGCCAAGACACTGGCGGAATACCTGTTCGATGACGAGAACGCCATTCTGCGCATCGACATGTCGGAGTTCATGGAGAAGCACGCCGTGGCGCGGCTCATCGGCGCACCGCCGGGTTATGTGGGCTACGAAGAAGGCGGCGTGCTCACCGAGGCCGTGCGCCGCAGGCCCTACCAGGTGATCCTGTTCGACGAGATCGAGAAGGCGCATCCGGATGTATTCAACATCCTGCTGCAGGTGCTTGATGATGGCCGCCTGACGGACAGCCACGGCCATACCGTGGACTTCCGCAACACCATCATCATCATGACCTCCAACGTCGGTGCGGAATATCTCGTCGAGCTGGGCGA
>JAJRRZ010000079.1 GCA_024279045.1 Alphaproteobacteria bacterium | reverse complement strand
GAAAGCTCCTCAAGCCGGTGCTCAATATCCCAGAACCCCTTCTGTCCCTTCATTCTGACACCCCTCCAGCGATTCAGGCTTCTTTCTCACCGGAGTGAATCATATTCCGCCCGAAATGCCCAGTTTCCGGAGGTGTCCGATTGTCGAAGGCCGGGGTTTTCGAGGATTTCTTCGAATTGCTGAGAGCCGCCAGCGACAGCGCCCATCTGGTGCAAATGTTTGATGCTTCGGTCGTTCGCGCCCATGTTTCCGCGGCGGGCGCAAAAGGGGACAGAACGGACAGGCGCTTGGCCGCTCACGCGGCGGGTTCTCCACGAAAATCCACCTGAAGTGCGATCATCGGGGCCTGCCGCTGGCCTTTCTGCTCACTGGCGGCGAGCAGAACGACGCGCCTTTCTTCGAAGCACTGCTCAATGCCTCTCTGTGTCCCGTGCCGCGAGCCGTCGTGTGCGACAAGGGGTATGACAGCCACGCAAACCGTCAGGCAGCGCGCAACAGAGGCATCATCCCCGTCATTCCGCGGCGGAGAAACGCAAAAAGTCCCCAAACACATTTTCCGAAGGCTCTCTACCGGGGGCGGGCGCGCATCGAGCAGCTGTTCGGGAAAATCAAAAGGTTCAAGAGAATTGCCCTGCGCTGCGAGAAAACGGCTGCCAATTTCGCATCAATGCTTGCCCTCGTCTGCGCCTTCATCTGGATAAAGTTCGTCCACAGGACCTGGGAAACGTGGTCCATGCCACAAAGCTAAGACACCATGCACCACCCCATTCCCTGCCAAGGCCTTGGCAGGGGATGGGGCATGTTATGGCATCGGTGAGATACAGAAGGGGCGGGCCTCCTTGTATGAAATCGTCGACGATCTGAAAAGTGTCCGAAGCGCCGCTGAACTCATTCCGCCTTTTCGGCGCGCGCCAGCGACTTCACTAGGTCCACCACCGCACGGCGCACCGCCGGATCCTTGATGGCGGCGAAGTGGCGGTTCATCTGCAGACCCTCGGAGGAGTTGAGAAAGTCCATGATCATGGACTGTTCGCTACGCGCCTCGGAGAAGCCTTCCGCCTGCGCCGGAGCGGCGACGGACTGCGGCAGGTCCTCGAAGAAATACTGCACCGGCACGCCCAGCACCTGGGCGATGCGATACAGGCGGCTGGCAGAAATGCGGTTGGTGCCGCGCTCGTACTTCTGCACCTGCTGGAAGGTCAGCCCCAGCTCCTTGCCAAGGCGTTCCTGACTCATGCCGATGAGCATGCGGCGCATACGCACGCGGTTGCCGACATGCACATCGATGGGATTCGGGTTCTTGCTGCTCATGATGACTACCCTCAGGCCGGATGCTGAACGGGTACTGACTTGTCGGGAATAGCGGCGTCCGTTCCGTTCGCTCGCAAAAGGTGGGACAGGTGATCGCAGCGCCATGATCAAGGGCGAATCCTTCGCCCTGCGCGAATCACAGGCTACACGTGAACATGGCACAGGTCAAACATGCCTGCGAAAGAGGTGCATGTTTGGTCGGCAGCGATAACACCAAAAAATGGTGTTCGCAAGCACAATCTCTTGCAACCAAAATTCTTCATGCCTGCCATGCAAGCATCTTGCCGCCAGACGTGGCATGCGGTGCAGGCCGTTTTCTTTCACTGCTTCAGCGGCAAACGTGCCACCAGCACCCCGCGATGCATCAACTCCAGGCGTGCAACAGTGCGACCTTGTGCATCGAAGATGGCCGAAATGCCACTGTTTGCGTCGCGCACCAGCGGCAGAGCGCGGACAATGGCGTGATAACGCGCCTGCGCAAGATGCTGATGCGGCCCGGCGCTGAGGCCGAACCAGGCATCGTTGGTAAGGTTGATCAGCCAGCGCGTGCGCTGCCAATCAGCCGGGCGGTCATAATAGATGACTTCATAGCAGACGAAGGCTTCAAAAGGCGGCAGATCGCCAGCCTTGTGCGGGCCCATGTCCTCGCCGGGGATGAAGCCGTAGCGGAACGGAACGAGCTGGCGCACGCCCAATGGCTCCAGCAGGCCGGCCAGCGGCACATATTCGCCGAACGGCACCAGTCTGCGCTTGTCATAGCGCACGTGCACGCGTCCGTCGCTGTCGATGGCGAGGATGGAATTGAACAGGCGGCGCTTGTCGCCGGGCTTGCGGCGCGAAGGCTCGATCTGGCGCAGCGCGCCAGTGAACAGCCAGGCGTTGCCGGGCAGCATGTCGGCAACAATGGCCAGCGCCCGCGGGCTGGCATCCAGCAGAAACGGCACGGCGCTCTCCGGCCAGACGACGATGACCGGCGCATTGCAGGCATTGGATGCGGCGCATTGCTTGCGCACCTGCGCCAGCCCTTCGCGGCTCATCTCCAGCAGGCCGTTGAAAATGCTGTCTCGGTTGCGCGCTTTCCATTTTTCGCGCTGATCGACGCTGGGCTGCACGATGACCACCCACGGCGCATCCGGCGCCGCAGCCGCGCGGGCCGAGGCAGAAAGCCGCCCCTGCCCCCAAGTCCACAAGCCCACCATCAGCGCCAGCCCCAGCACCGCCTGCACGAGAACCGGGCGTGGGCAGCAGTGCAGCAGACCCAGCAGCAATTGCCCCGGCAGGG
>JAJRRZ010000078.1 GCA_024279045.1 Alphaproteobacteria bacterium | reverse complement strand
GGGAATCAGCGCCGCAATGCGCTTCTTGCCCTTGGCGGCAGCGTAGCGCACCACGTTGTCAACCTCCGAAGACGGCAGGAAGCTCATCAGGAACACGCCGTTGCCCGCCACCTCTGCACGGGATGAAAAGGCAATCACCGGCACGGAGCGGGCACGGGCGATGCGCCCCACCTCGCGCACGTTGCCCGCCAGCAGCGGACCGAGGATCAGCCCTGCACCCTCGTCCAGCGCCGCTTGCGCCGCTGCGCGCGCCATGGCCGGATTGCCGCCGGTGTTTTTCACCACCAGCGTGATGTCCGGCTTGCCGGCGTCGATCATCGCCATCTCCGCGGCGTTCTTCATCGCCTTGGCCAGACGCCCCGTGGCGCCGGGGGCGGACAGTGGCAGCAGCAGGGCGACTTTCGTGCCGCCCTGGGCAGGTGGTGCAGGTTGTTGTTGTGCCTGCTGCGTGTTCTGCTGGCTGGGGCCTGCGCCGGAAAACATGTCGCCAAAGCCACCCCCGGCGCAGCCCGCCAGCGCCAGCGTCAGCGACAGTCCCAACGCCACCCTGGCGCGCCGCGCCAGCCGCGCTGTGCCATTCAACAGCGCATGGCCACCACGTATTGCACGATGAAAGATGCCCGGCATGAATATTCCCTCACCTTGCCACGACGGACACATTGCGTCCGCACATGCCCCCTGCAAGAGCAGTTCATCTGATCCAGCACAGGCTAGCACAGCGCCGTGCCATTTTCAGAGTTTCTTTACCATCAATGGTAAAGGGCGGGAGCCTGTTCGCAGGACGCCGGGAAAATCCGGCAATTTCGCGGCAGGCTTGCCCCGGTGGAACTGATGCGCCACTGTGCGGTCATGGCAGAACGAGAGCAAGATACGGAAAAAGGTTCCGTGGCGGCGCATTCCTTCCTGTTGGCTGGACAGCGCGTGCCCACGCCGCGCGCTCAGGCGGGGCTGCACGTGGTGGCCACGCCCATCGGCAACCTGGAAGACATCACCATCCGTGCACTGAAGACACTGGCCGGGTCGGATGCCATTCTTGCCGAGGATACCCGCCAGACGGCAAAACTGCTGGCGCGTTACGGCATTTCCCGCCCATTGCTGGCCTATCACGACCACAGTGGCGAACAGGTGCGCGAAAAGCTGCTGGCGCGCCTGCGCGACGGCGCGGCGCTGGCGCTGGTTTCCGATGCCGGCACGCCGCTGGTGTCCGATCCGGGCGTGAAGTTGCTGCGCGCCGCCCTCGACGAAGGCCTGCCCGTGCATGCCGAGCCTGGGCCATCCGCCGCGCTGGCGGCGCTGGTGCTCTCCGGGCTGGCCTCGCAGCGTTTCCTGTTTGCCGGGTTCCCGCCGGCGAAGCAGCAGGCACGGCGGCGCTGGCTGGAGGAGCTGAGGGATATCCCCGCCACGCTGGTGCTGTTCGAAAGTCCGCACCGTGTCATCTCCACGCTGCGCGACATGGCGGACGTGTTCGGCCCGCGCCGCGCCGCCGTCTGCCGCGAGATCAGCAAGCTGCACGAGGAGGTGATTCGCGCAACCCTGCCGGAGCTGGCCGGGGAACTGGCCGGGCGCGAACGCATCCGCGGCGAGATCACCTTGGTCATCGCGGCCCCCGATACGGCGGCAGGGGAGCAGGCCGATGCCGCCCGGGTGGAGCAGGAGCTGCGCGATGCGTTGGCGCACATGCCGCCATCGCGTGCCGCCGCAGAGGTGGCGCGGCGCTTCGGCCTGAAAAAGCGCGAGGTCTATGACCTGGCCGTGAAACTGGCGCGCTCTTGACGCACGCTGCCACCCGGCCCACAAAGCAGGCGCTGGCGACAACCGCAACGGGGCGAAGGCGCAATGAGTTTCAACACCTTCGGGCGCGTGCTGCGCCTGACCACCTTCGGCGAGAGCCACGGCCCGGCCATCGGCGCCGTGCTCGACGGCTGCCCGCCCGGCATTGCCCTGTCGGAGGCCGACATCCAGCCGTATCTGGACAAGCGTCGCCCCGGCCAGAGCCGTTTCGTAACCCAGCGCCGCGAGCCGGATCGCGTGCGCATCCTCTCCGGCGTGTTCGAGGACGGGGATACCGGCGGTCCGCGCACCACCGGCGCGCCCATCGGCCTGCTTATCGACAATGTCGATCAGCGCTCGAAGGATTATGGTGAAATCCGCGACCGCTACCGCCCCGGCCATGCCGACTTTGCCTATGACGCCAAATACGGCATCCGCGATTATCGCGGCGGTGGCCGTTCCTCGGCGCGCGAAACGGCCATGCGCGTGGCTGCCGGGGCCATTGCCCGCAAGATCATCCCCCAGGTGAACATTCGCGGCGCGCTGGTGCAACTGGGAGAAAGGCGCATCGATCGCAACCGCTGGGACTGGGCGGAGGTGGACAACAACCCCTTCTTCTGCCCCGATGCCGAAGCCGCAAGGCAGTGGGAGGAATACCTCGATGCCATCCGCAAGAGCGGCGATTCCATTGGCGCGGTGGTGGAGGTGCGCGCCAGCGGGGTGCCGGCGGGCTGGGGCGCGCCGGTCTATGCGAAGCTTGATCAGGACATCGCCGCTGCCCTGATGAGCATTCCCGCGGTGAAGGGCGTGGAGATCGGCGATGGCTTCGCCATGGCGGCCATGACCGGCTCCGAGGCGGCGGACGAGATGGTCATCCGCGATGGCCAGCCGCATTTCCTGGCCAATCATGCCGGCGGCATTCTGGGGGGCATCTCCTCCGGCCAGGAAATCATCGCGCGCATGGTGGTCAAGCCAACATCCTCCATCCTCAAGCCGCGCCGCAGCATCTCCAGAAGCGGCGAGGAAACCGAGGTAATCACCAAGGGCCGCCACGACCCCTGCGTGGGCATCCGCGCCGTGCCGGTGGCCGAGGCCATGCTGGCGCTGGTGCTGGCCGACCATTACCTGTTGCACCGCGCCCAGACCGGCAAGGGTTGAGGTAGCGGCGATGATAGCCGAATCATCAGGCAACCCGGTGGATGATTATCGCAGCCGTCCCCTGTGCCGGCCATATCGCCCACCCGCGCCACCACCACTTTGGCGCGACATGCCGCAGGCGTTCCTGGCCGGACTGCTGGCCGCGCAGGGGCTGCCGCCGCAACACTGGTGGTGGCTGGCGCCGCTGGCCATCGCCTGGCTGCTGTGGCTGCTCGATTCCCATCTGCGCGCCACCACCACCGCGCGGGCGCGCGCCGGACACGCTGCGGCGCTGCTGTTCGCCTATGGCCTGGGCTGGCACATCAGCGGCATATGGTGGATCACCGAGGCCTTTCAGGTCGATGCCGAGCGTTATGCCGCGCTGGGGCCGTTCGCTGTCAGCCTGCTGGCCGCCGCCATGGCTGCC